>RECD01000177.1 GCA_007694185.1 Planctomycetaceae bacterium | reverse complement strand
CGTAACAAGAAACGTCCCCGTACCCCAAGTCGTCGGCCAAAATCACGATGATGTTCGGCCGTTCGCCGACACGCGACGCGTCATCGGCCCGAATCGCCCCCGGCAACGCAACGACAAAAGCAACAGCGAAAACTGAAATTGAAATTGCAAAGTGATTCACAGCACCATCCCATCGTTCGGCGGGTTTGAATTTCGGCAGGGCTTAAGACAATCGGCGCGACCTCTCGAAGGAGATTGTTCGGGAATCTCTCCCTGTCCACCAGTATGGGCGCGGGACGCCGTTGACCAGCATCAACAGGATGCCCCGCCCCCGCCATAAACTCATTTTGATCGGGTTAAAGTGGCGATCGTAAGACGGCGACACCAACTGCTCGCCTGGCCGCGACCAAGCTCGATATCATTCGCTCGCCAAGCTTGACTCGCCGGACGATCTCGGACATCGAGGTGCGGGGTCATCTGCACGCGGGCGACCGGCGCGGGTGGCAGAGACGCAGTTCCCTAGGTGACGCGAAACCAGGTGGCCGGGCAAGGCGATCAACCTTCCTCGGAAACGACGGCCGATTGCCGAAAGGTCGTTCCTACGCCGTACCGTCGGTGGCCGCGAAAAGGCCGGATAAACCTCGCCGCATCGGCAAGCGGGCAGGACCGCTCCTGTCGGTGTGGCATAACCGATGCCTAGTCGCCACCCGACGCAACGCTCGCCTCCCCGCCTAAACCCACTTGCAAATAACTTGCATCTGGTGGTTGACTACGCGAGCGGAAGTCGCTTTAATGCGACTGTTATGCAGTAGCATCTCATTTTTCCTGAGGTTTTTCCCATGCTGACGCTTCGTTCGCCCCGACGTTCGGGGTTCACTTTGGTGGAATTGTTGGTGGTGATCGCCATCATCGGCGTGATGGTCGGGTTGCTGTTGCCCGCCGTGCAAGCGGCTCGCGAGGCTTCCCGCCGGATGTCTTGCAGCAACAACCTGAAGCAGATCGCCCTGGCGGTTCACAACTACGAGAGTTCGTTCAAGGTAATCCCGGCGATAACCGGTTCGAGCAGCTTTTCGCCACAAGCTCGGGTGCTGCCCTACCTCGAACAAGCGAACCTGGCTGACCTGATCAGGTTTGACGTACCGCTGCTCGTCGGACCCGCTTGGATGGCACGTTTCAACCCATCCCAGCGGCAGGCGATTGAAACGGTGGTGCCGACGTTCCTCTGCCCCAGCGACGTGGGCGATCCGCGTTTCCCAACCACCTTCGCGGACGGCCAGGCCGGGTTCTCGGCGGGACTCAGCTACATGTTCAGTTACGGCAGCGGCACCGGGACGAATTACGACGACCGCCACCGCACCGACGGCCTGGTTTGGGAAAATTCCTGGGCCCGTTTCGCCGACTGCACCGACGGCACGAGCAACACGGTGCTGCTCGCCGAAACCGTGATGGGGGATCAGACCGCGAGCAACGAGCCGACGCCCGCCGGCCCGCACCGCCGGATCGCGAACTGGTCGGGAACGAGCAGCAACCCGTCAGGGCCCGGTTTCATGCATGGGGGAAACCTGATCTCCAACCCCGACCTGACAACGATCTTCCCGAGCCAAATCAACTCTTACGCGGGGAATCGGGGCCAGGCTTGGATCCGTGGAGTTCCCTACGCGACCGTGATCAATGGCTACATGACACCCAACTCGCGGATCCCCGATATCGGCATTCACGGCCGGGGATTTTATGCCTCGCGTTCGTTCCATCCCGGGGGCACCCAGCACGCCCTACTGGATGGCAGCATCCGGTTCATCTCGGACTCGGTCGATCGCCCCGTCTACCACGCGGCTTTCACTCGAAACGGTGGCGAAGCTTTCGAACTGCCGTGATCAGCCGCCCGCTCGGCAAGCGTCCGGCACCGGGCGGCCTGCCGAAGTTCGGTCGCCCAGCGTCGATTCCAAATTCGCATCGCAGATTCTTCGCGTCCCCTCCGCTTCTGTCGTCCAACCCATGCGTTTGAAAAATGGCTCCCCGTGGCTGCTTGTTTTCTTGTGGGCGACCGGTTGTGGCGGCCAGACGACGCTGCAACCCGCGTCCGGCCCCGGCATCCGTTTCCTCTGCGAAGGGGCGCCGGTTGCCAGCCTGCATGTACGACTGCACGCCAGCCCCGACGAAACGTTCCTCGTGCAAGGAATCACCACGGACGACGGGATCGTGCGTTTCAACAAACTCCCGCAGCCACCTCCGGAACTTTGGTACGTGGCTCTGGAGTCGGTCGGTGACGGCGGCTGGATGCTGGACGCCCGGTACGCGACACCGGGAACGAGCGACCTGACGGTCACAGCGTTAGACGAAGCACAACCGCCGACGATCGAACTGCCCAAGGAGGCAATGCGATCGTTGTCGCGATGACGGGGAACAGCCAAGACAAGAAGCGTTGGTTGCCCGAAGGACTTAACCACCTACGGGCAAATCAAACCAAATCCGAACGAAAGGAAAATTACAGATGAGACCACAGACAGTTCTAATTTTCTTAGGCTGGGTCACGCTGACGGGAGTTTTGGCGATCGGACCAAACACCGCCACGGCGGATTGGACGTCGTTTCGCAACGGCGGCTCCTCAACGACCTCCGCGTCGCTGCCGCTGGCTTGGTCACCGGAAAGCGGCATTCGCTGGCAACTGGAACTGGAGGGCTACGGCCAATCGGCTCCCGTCGTGCAAGGCGAACGGGTCTACGTCACGGCCGTGGTCGGTGACCAGTGCGAAACGCTAAGGATCACCGCGCATGACCTGCGTTCCGGCGATTTGAAGTGGGAATGGGAAGTGCCGACGTCCGAACCGCACCCTTCGAATTACATGCGGGCCCGGGCCGCGCCGACACCCGTTGTCGATCCGACCGCCCTCTACGCGTTTTTCGAATCGGGCGACTTGGTGGCGGTCGATCTGGATGGCAAACCACGCTGGCATCGCCTGCTGAGCGATGAGGTCGGCACGTTCGATAACAACCACGGCATCGGGTCCTCTCCCGCGGCTAACGATTCGCACCTGTTTCTCAACCTCGATCATGGTGGCCCCTCAAGCCTGGTGGCGATCCGCAAGGCCGACGGAGCGACCGAGTGGACCGCCGATCGGGAATCCGCCAAAGCCTGGTCTTCACCGATCGTGACGAACGTCGGCGGGCAGTCGCAAGTGATCGTCAGCAGTGGCGGCACCGTGATCGGATACGACGCGGCGACCGGAAACGACCTGTGGCGTCTGGACGGGATGGAGGGCAATTCGGTTCCCTCACCGACGGTGATCGGCAACCATCTCCTGATCGGTGCCCGCTTGCCGGAATTTGCGACCGATGGAGACGTTCGTTCGAACGCTTGCCTGGACTTGTCGCGGATCGAGGACGGAAAACCGGTGGTGCTCTGGCGAGCGGATAAGGCGATCTGCGAGTACGCGAGCCCCGTATCCGACGGCTCCTATGCCTACTTCGTCAACAAGGCGAACGTGCTGCATTGCCTGTCCCTTGAATCGGGAGAAATCGCCTACCGACAACGCCTCGGCTTCACACCGTGGGCCACTCCGATCATTTCAGCGGGCCGCTTGTACCTGTTCGGCAAGAACGGCCAATGCGATGTCATCCGCTGTGGTCCCATCCATCAACCGCTGGCGTCCAACAAACTCTGGGACTTAGACAATCCCCCGACTCCCGAACACTACCGCGAGGCCTCGTCAGGACCACGCGAGAGTCGTCCGGGGGGTGGTCGAGGTGGCCCTTCGATGTTGGAAAGGTTGCGAGCGGCTGACGCGGATGGCGATGGGGTACTGTCGGCGGAAGAGATCCCCGATTTCGTCCGCCCGATGCTGGCCCGGATCGATACCAACCAGGACGGTCAACTCGACGCGGCCGAAATGGAGGCCGCGGCCGCCAGCTTCGCGGCCCAGCGACGCGATTCGGCGAGCATGGCTCGAGACCCGATCTTGTACGGCGTCGCTGCCAGTGACGGCTACCTGGTGCTGCGGACAGGCACTCGTTTGTATGGGATCGCCGAACGCTGAATAGCGATCGATCACGAAGCAGGCTTCACATTTTCTTTCTTTACACGCAACAAACTTTCGAAGGGTACCGAGATGAAGACGAAACGGTGGTTGGGTTGCCTGGTCGCCTTGCTAAGCGGCTTTGCGACGATGGCGGCCGGGCAGGCCCAGGAGCGCACCGTGGCGAGGTTGTTTTGGCAGGACGATGACACCCAGCAACTTAAGTGGGGAGACCTGCGACTGGGCGGCAGCGACTGGTCGTTGGACCAACAAACGTTGACCGACTTCCCCACTTTGGACGCCCAGGAGCAAGGCTTGGTGCAAATGGTCGAAGACGCCGGCCTGTTGTTGGTCGGCGTCCGCGATCAAGCCGACGGCAACTTCGGCAGCGGTTGGGTCGCGGTCGAGACCGGAGCGGTCGAAGAGCCTCACGGGGATCACTCGCACTGGCGGATTCAACACAGCCCCCGTGTGCTCATGCACCGGATCGACGACCAACAGGGCAACCCGGCCCACCTTTACAAATACGGCGCGCAACTCGTCCTCGCCAACGATCGCAAAAACGGATTCACGATCACCACCGCTGAACAACTCCGCGCCGCCAAGACGGCGAACGAAGCGACCAACTTCTATGCCGGTGGCAACGGACACATCACGCTGGCGGTGGTCGGCGACACCGTCGCTTATTCCACTTGGATCGCCCCCGCCGGGCCGGAAGCCGGCCGCGTCGATGTCGTCGGAATCGGCAACCATGATGGCAAAGGCTATTCGATCTCCTGTCCCACCGGGACACTCCATGGCGCGACCACAAATCAGGGCAAGGTCTTCTTCGCCCCGGCCGATGGGGTCTGCTGGGTCGTCGCCGATCGCACCGTCGACGCGGACCCGGCGTCGGTGGAAGTCCATACGATCTCGTTGGGCACGGATACCGAGGGCAAGCCGCTGCGTACCGGAGCCTTCGCCAATTTTCGCGAGCACGTGCTGTTCGTCAGCGGTAAAGGGAACGACGCCAAGCTCTGTTCCTTGAACGCCGCCAAGGCGGAACCGACGCTCCACGAGTTGCCTTTGCCGATCGGCGAAACCACGTCACTGACGACCCCGATCCCGCTGCGAACTCGCTCGGGCAAGCGGGTCGCTTTGATTTTTAACGAGGATCGCGAAGCGGCGGAAAATGACCAACTGCTGGTAATCGATCTCGATCCCAACTCGGACGGTGACCTGAGCGACGCGAAGCTGTGGAAAACGGTCGCGATCGGCCGCAACCAAATCGCCCCAGGACACAAGGGACACCACGATCTGGCCGTCCTCCCCAACGCGCGTTTCGCGGTGCTGTCCAACCCGGGTGACGCGACGCTGTCGCTGTTGTCGCTATCCGACTTCGAAATCGTCACGACCCTGAACGTCGGCGGTAACCCCGGTCGCCTGATCGCGGTCGGCGAGTAGTCCGCCGTCCCAACCATCCGTCCGCTCGTCCAACAAAGGCCGTTACCATGATCCAAGAGTCCCGAAAACGTTTGCCGGTCACCGTCCTCTCTGGCTTTTTGGGAGCCGGCAAGACGACTTTGCTCAACCATGTTCTGACCAACCGACAAGGCCTGCGGGTCGCGGTGATCGTCAACGACATGAGCGAAATCAACATCGATGCCGCCCTGGTCAAAGGCGGGCAAGCGAAATTGTCGCGGACCGAGGAGCAACTGGTGGAAATGACCAACGGTTGCATCTGCTGCACGCTCCGAGAGGATCTGCTGGTCGAAGTCTCGCGTCTGGCCCAAGACGGCCGCTTCGATTATCTGTTGATCGAATCGACCGGGATCAGCGAACCGCTGCCCGTGGCAGAGACCTTCACGTTCCGTGACGAACAAGGACTCAGCCTGTCGGACTTGGCAGAGTTGGACACGATGGTCACCGTCGTCGACGCGGGGAGCTTCGCGGTCGACTTCGGCTCTTGGGATGACTTGGTCGATCGGCGACTCGGTCTGGACGAATCGGATCGACGCAACGTCGTCGATCTGCTGGTCGATCAGGTGGAATTCGCGGACGTCATCGTGGTCAACAAGATCGATCGGATCTCGCCGGACGACCTCAAGCCGTTGCTAGGACTGCTCCGCCAACTCAACCCGTCCGCCAAGATCGTCACTTGCTCGCGCGCTCAAGTTCCCCTGGACACGATCATCGGAACCGGCTTGTTCTCACTCTCCGCGGCGGAAAAGAACCCGCAGTGGTTGACGGTGCCACGTGGTGAGGAGACGACGGAAACCGAGGAATACGGCATCTCGAGCTTCGTGTTTCGATCGCGTCGCCCGTTTCACCCACAGCGGCTCTCGGACGCGATGGATTTTGACGGCGGCTTTCTCGCGGGCGTGCTGCGCAGCAAGGGACTGATTTGGCTGGCAACCCAACTCGATTGGGCCTACGACTGGTCACAGGCCGGTTGCTCGGTGGAGATGAACCCGGCAGGCTTCTGGTGGGCCGCCGTCACCGGAGACGAGTGGCCCGAAGACTCCGAGGAAATGGCGGAGATCCGTTCGCGGTACGACGGGCCCTACGGCGATCGCCGGCAAGAATTGGTATTCATCGGCAACACGATGGACGAAGCTGCCACCCGTGAACTGCTGCAGCAGTGCTTGCTCACCGACGAAGAGATGGCCCTCGGCCCAGACGCCTGGGCCGATTTCGAGAACCCCTTTCCGGTCGTCGAGTTGGCGGCGGCCGAGGGTGATTGAACTTGCCTCCGCGACGCTTCACCGACAACGGCCGTCACGCTCACTCCCGGTGTGCGAATCGCTGAGCAACTCAGCCCCTTAACTCGAATGCCGCCCGCCGAGCCAGCTTCTCCAAAGCGTTTCTCTGCTCTGCGGCGAAATGGAAGCGGCCGGTTTCTGAAAATATCGATGCCGGCAAACGGGCGGGCGCTGTTCAGAGAACGCCGCCCTGAGCTCGCGACCTCGTCAACCGATCGCCGATCCCGACCGATGGGTCAAGGGTTCGGCTCGCAAAGCGGTTGGGTAGACCGTTTCACCAGTTGCTACCAGGGAATCCTGTCGAAAAGCTCGCGCAGCCGACGCCCTTTTTCCGGATTCACCAGTTCCACGAACGACAGCCGACCGGCAAGGTGGGCGCGAAAGTTCGACTGATTTCCACGATTTTGGGATTGAGGACCAGAGCGGATGCAATTGGTCAGCGTCGCCTTCAAGAGGTCAAAGTCCTTGCGACGCACGTTCAGTCGTTCGTTCACGACGAGCCCAGCCAGGTGCTGACGAACGCCCTGCCTCATTCGCCGGGTTTTGCGATGATGGACCGAGAACCCTTCTTCCATGGCGGTAGCACCGACGTGGAGGCAAAACCGTGGTGCAACACGCACAAAATCGGCCTGCCCTGAAAATGCCAGATCGTCCGCATACCGGGTGTAGCTCGCCCCCGCCGATCGCGCCAGACCAGCCAGTCGACAATCAAGGCGATACGCACACAGGTTCGCAAGCGCCGGCGAAGTCGGAGCACCCTGCGGCAGATGTGGCCGTGAATAGAGCCTGTGAATTCGATCCGGTTGTCGACCGAAATGCTCGCTGTCTACCGATTCCCAGGCATCGGCAGGAGTGGCATGGGTGCAAACGCCTGCCAGCACATCGGCAACCACTTCTGGGTAGCCGACCGTCCGAAACAGGGCCTGAACCCACGCCCGCCCGACGGTCGGGAAGAAATCTTGCAGGTCGATTCTGACCACGATCCTCTGGCCAACATGCGGCTGAGCGAATGTCATGATCGACCGCCCACGGCGAAATCCGTGCACGGCAGGGTGCGTCGGAATGAGATCCAGAATGCCCGCGAGGATGCGACGTTGAATTTGCTTGAGACGTGGCTTTGGCGATTCGATAAGCCGAACCTGGCCAAATCGCTTCGCCACCGTGCGGTAGTGGTAATGCCTCAGCGGTCCCTGATGCCGCTTCGACCCGAATGACCGCCGATCCGCAAACCAGTCCAATTGCCTGGTATCGATGCCGAGCCACTGGGCCAACTCGCCAGCCGTGCGGAGCGGCGGAAGCTGCCACACCTCCGCGGCACGAACTGGGCTCATCCCGGGACCCGACGCGTGCAGGACCTCGGCCACCCGCAGATCGTGAGTCAAGGCGGCTCGCCGAAAGCCCCGATCGGAAGCGATGAATCGTGCGACCGCCGATTCACGGGCTCGAGCGTCGCCCGCAAACTCCGCAAGGACCCGGCGAGCGAGCGGCCGCAGCCAGCGCCACCGCTTCCCCATCGCTCGCCCCCACCGGTCAACGACTTCGTCAACTTCGAGGTTACCCGCCAGGCACGCCGCCGCGAGCAAACGAACGATTGTTTCGGAGGCCATAGTAAAGGACGACAGAGCACTCCAACGAGTCTTGTCCGGCGTGAGCTATTATGCGCGGTAGCGCATCGACGCTCACGCCTCGAAATCCTAGCCCTTCATGATCCCCTGAGGTAACCTCAGAGAGGCGAATCGAACGCAGCACGCTCGACCTCACCGGCTTGGAGTACTCCGTCGCCACTCAACCATCCTAACGCGGCCAGACGGGAAGGTGTGCTTGCACCGACGAGAATTCGGCATCCAGACCACCCACCAAAAGCTATTCGCAAACGAACCGCCATTCCCATCGCCTTCGGAGGTCCCACTGGCGCTGCGAGCCCGAGAACTTCCTCGCCTGCGGCGCGGGTGAGACTTGTCACGCGCCACCGAAAGCAGCAAGAAGCCTGTGAGGCGAAATGGCCGATTGGGGGAAGCTCCGCAGCAGCCCCTGGGGCGTCCGAGATGCCCAAGAGGACCGCCGCAAACGACGTGCCATTGCAACGCGTTGCTAAAATTCCAGTTGCGGCGACCGCCTGGACCGTTAAAACTGAAGGGCAGTTTCACGCACCCAGTACGCGGTCATGAATCTGGCATCCCCGTCGGCACCGGCGGTCCCGCCGACGCCGTTGGGGATGCCGGGTGAATCGACCGCTGAAACGAACCGTCCTGTCCGATGCAGGGCTGAGGCAACCGACCGTTACCCGTTAGTTAAAGATTGATCATGCTCAACCGCAGAAACATGCTGCAGGGAATGGCGGCCGGCGTCGGTGCTGCATTCGGGACTTCGCTGCTCCCTCAACGCCTTCTGGCATCGCCCAGCAGCGCCACGACTCCGAAACGCGTCATCTTCTTCATGCAGAACCAGGGCTTCGATCCGAAGACCTGCATCCCCGCAGGGATGACCAGCAGCGGTTCCCTCGCGAAGGCCAAGCTTCCGGAACCCATCGAGGCTCTCGAGCCCTACAAGGAGCGGTTGCACATCATCAACGGCCTGCACGGCAGGCACACCAGCCCGTCGCACAGCGCTTTTTTCGGTGCACTCGGCGGCTACCGTGGCGGTGACGGTGTGCCACCCAGCGCCGCGACGATCGATTATGAGCTGAGCAAGGTCCTCCCCCAGACGCTGCTACCCCATCTGTGCATCGGCATGGACTCGATCGAGAACATGACGACCAAGCCCACGCTTGCGACGCTGTCGGCCAGCGGCGCCGGCCAGCCGATCTTCATGTATTCGGATCCAAACCAGCTTTATCAAACGCTGTATGGCGGCATCTCGACGGGCGACATTCGACTGCAACATGAAACGCGGTCGAGCATGTTGACGGAGATCGAAAAGCTGGCAGCCGCAAAGGGGCGATCGCTTCCGGCCGCCGACCAGCAGCGGTACGGCCAATACGTCCAGGGATTCAAGGACATCAACGGCCTCCGCGATCGCCTCGGCACGGTTGCCGAACACTTGCGAGAATTCGCTCCCAAGGTGGACGAGCGATACAGCAACCCGGAATTTGAAACCGACTGGCACGATGTGCTGCTGGACCTCGGCATCTCGGCGCTCGCCGCGGGCATCACCAACACGCTGACGATCGGTTCGGGTCGTGGCGAAATCTTCGGTGCCTGGAAAGGGCTGGGCGTCGATCAACAAGGACACAACCTGGGACACATGGACCAACCGGACAATCCGATCTGGATCAAGATCCGCCAATACAACAGCCGCATGCTGGTGAAAATCATGGAAACTTTGGAAAGCGTCCCCGAAGGGAGTGGCACCATGATGGACCACACCCTGATCGTCTACACCAGCAACAATGCCGACAAGCAACACACCGACGGCGCCAACTGGCCGGTCATGCTGCTGGGCAACTTCGACGGCGCATTCAAGACGGGTTGCTTCACACAATTGGATGGCAAGCGTCCCATCAACGCGTTGTTCGCGACGCTCCTGCGTGCCGCCGGCCAGAACTGCGATCGCTTCAACATGAACGACAACCTGGCCAGAAAGTTCGACGTCGGCACCGGCCCCCTCAAGGAAGTGCTGGTATGAACAACGCCGGAGTCGCTCTGGCGGTGATGCTCTCGTGGGGTTGGTTGTCCGTGGCGAGGGGCGAAACGTACACGCCGGGCCAAAAGATCGACGAAGACTTTGCCAGCCTTGCCCGACCGTTTCTTGTCAGCCACTGCCTGGACTGTCATGGAGAGACATCTCCCGAGGGCGATCTTTCGCTGAATGACTTGGGCCCTGTCGACGAAGTCAATTCGGGCACTTGGACATCAGTCTGGGCTCAAGTGACCTTGCAGGAGATGCCACCTGCGGACGCGGAGCGTCCCGGGGTCGTTGAACGACTGCGATTCTCAGATTGGATCGTCGGTGAATTGACCAGCGTCATGCGGGACAAGGGCGGGTTCCAGGCTCACCTTGATCCCAACAAGGGCAACTTCGTCGATCACGATCTGCTCTTCGGCCCGCTGCCCGATGACGTCCAAATCGCCCCCACGGCCTCCCCGGCACGGATCTGGCGGGTGACACCGCAGGAACACATCACGCGGTTGAACGAACTGATCAACAGGGAACCGGAGTTCGATCCTGAAAAGCCGGGCTTGCGCACGCATGGCGATGTCGTTCCCACCAACCACGGCGGGGAACTGAAGCTCTACTTCGGCACCGATCGCATCATCAAGTGGCAGGGCGGGACGGTCGCCTACGCCACGGCAGTCAAAAGCGTCCCGGCCGTTCTCTCATCGGCGCGAAATCATGGGTTGGAAAATTACCCCGACTTCTACACGGTCAACAGCGCCGAAGCGACGCAGATTCTGAGCATTGCCGAAGACATCCTTCGCTACATGGCCTACGGGCCGCTCAGCATCGCGTCCCCGGAACAGATCACGGACGACCCGAATTCTTACAAGATGGTGGGCGATATTCGCGGCCTGCCTACCAGCCTCGTCTACAGCACGAAGATCGTGCGTCCGCTGACTCCGGTCTATGAACTGATGAAGGACGAAGGCGTCACCGACGCGCGACTGCGAACCGCGGTCGAATTCCTGTTCGAAGCGCTGACCTTCCGGCCACCGAGCGAAACGGAATCGGACGCCTATCTGGCGATCGTCAAACAGTCCGTCGAGAAAGTCGGGAAGGAAGACGGCGTTGTACTCGGGCTATCATCCATCTTCTTGGATCGCGATGCGCTTTTCAGACCCGAGCTTGCCGAGAACGGTATACCGGATCGCCAAGGACGCGTGATGCTCCAGGACTGGGAACTGGGGTTAGCGGTCAATCACGCGCTGCGATACATCAAGCCCGACGAAGAACTACGCCAGGCAATCGTCAGCGGCCGGATGCGGACCCAGGCAGATGTGAAACGCGAAGTCGAACGCATGCTGGCCGACGACAGCATCCGTAAGCCACGAATCCTACAATTCTTCCGAGATTACTTCGACTACGACCTCGGCGGCTACATCTGCAAGGACTTGAAAGCGTTGGCGGATACGGGCGTGAGCACCCGGGGCACGGCCCACTATGGGGCCATGTTCGACGCCACGGCGAGCACCGATCGGCTGATCGAACTGATCCTGCAGGAGGACAAGGACGTCTTCCGAGAGTTGCTGACGACCGACAGGGTCGTGGCCACCAGCACGGATAACGTTTACTTCGGCAAGCAGCGATCCAGGCAAGAAAGAGCAGCGTCCGTGGCTGCGGCTAAGCGGGCGGCGGCCGAGGCTGCGCAGCAGGCAAACGCCGAACTCGAAGCCTGGAAGCAGGCTAACCCAGGAAAGAAGCCGCCGCCCCCCCAGAAGGAGCAGCCCCAGAACATCAACCACGGTGTTACCGAGGCAAAACTCTCGGGGCCGAAGATCTACGCCCGCGTCAGTCGGCGCAGCTTTGGCAACGGGTCCATGACCCCAGACCGCATCCTGGCCACGGTGCCCGAAGGCCAACGGCTGGGCATTCTGACCCATCCCAGTTGGCTCGTTTCACACTCCGATGCGATGGACAATCATGCCATCCACCGTGGCCGATGGATCCGCGAACGGTTGCTCGGTGGCGGCATTCCCGATGTGCCGATCACCGTCGATGCGATGCTGCCCGACGAGCCGAACAGCACACTGCGCCAGCGGATGCGGGTCACCAAAGAAAGCTATTGCTGGACGTGCCACAGGAAAATGGATCCGCTGGGTCTGCCGTTCGAAATGTACAACCACGCCGGCCTGTATCGCGAAACGGAACTCGCTCAACCCGTCGATACCACAGGCGAAATCCTCGATTCCGGTGACCCCGCTCTGGATGGCAAGGTCGCCAACGCCATCGAGATGATCCGAAAAATCGCGGTAAGCGAACGCGCCGAACAGGTCTTCGTTCGGCACGCCTTCCGGTTCTGGATGGGCCGCAACGAAACCCTTAACGACGCGCCCGTCCTGCAGCAGGCCCACCGCGCCTACAAAGACAGTGGAGGCAGCATGAAAGCGCTACTCACATCACTGCTCACGTCCGATGCGTTTCTTTACCGCACCAGGAGTGAATCGGCGTTGACCGAAGTGAACTGAGGATCGGTGGGGAAAAGTGGCAAGCACGAATGGCATTGTCACGCGACCGAAATTGGCAAGTCAAACTGGCTGGACAGCGAAAACGGGTTTCCATGGCTTGACGTTTGACCGCCACAGCGTTCGGCAAATATCCCGAAGGGATTGCAGCTAAAACCTATAAGCCGGCGGTCGAGCGATATGCCCCCTGCGTTGTCAAAACCTTCGTTTTTTCTCCTATCCCCGGGTGCGCCGCGCGACCCGGGTCTAATGGCTGAAATCTGAAATCCCTTCGGAACAATGAAGGATCGACGAGTCGACAGCGGGGCTCGTCCGGTGGCGTCAACCGTACGCGCGACTTCACTTCATCGACGACAAGCCGCGCGTCGGCTTCCGACTCACTCTCGTAATGCCGCAGCATCCGAGCCAAAGGTTGGCCAGCGGAGCGAGCGATGCCAGACGGAAAAACTGCGTTCGAACCCGCACCACGCCGGCAACCGCGACGATACTCGATCTGGGACAAGGTCGCAGCATCCGGCGCAACGGCGCAGAGATTGCCGCCGCCACCAACCCGAAGTCTCTCCAGCAAACGAGCCTTGGACACACGCTGCCAGGAAATCGGCTCCAAGCCGGCCGCGCGTATCGCGTTCGCCAATCGCCGTAATGGTCGACAGCGGCTCATCGCCGCACCGTCATTCCCGGATCGCTTCCACCATGGCCCGTTCGGACCAACGCCCTGGACGGTCGTAGGCACACCGGCGGCCATCTGGGCGCTGCCCACCTGTGAAGCCGGACCTTGATTCTGCTGCCCTCAGGCCACCGGTTGGCATCAGCCACCGGGCAATCAAGCGGTTTCCGCTACCGGCTGGTTTCGCGGTACCGAATCCAACCGCGTTGCTCAGGGAGAAGGGCTGTTGAAGAGTCCCGGGGGGGCAGGGTGATCTAGAGCCGGTTCAGCGGAACCCCGCGTGCGATCGGTTGAGACCTGCCGCGACTCGGTTGGTCGCCGTATCCCCTTCCCCAGAAAAGCGTTAAACGCGATACCCCCGAGGGCCGTCGCTCGCGTTATTTTTCGTCAACCGGAATCGGCGGACGTGATTGCGCAAATCGGACAAGCTCCAATTCGAACTGCCTCACGGGCGACAGGTGGACTGACAGTCGGCTCGGGAAATCGCGCTGTTCACGGCGTTTTGCGAATTTTTAACAAATCGTTCATCGCCTTCCGGGGACCTGGCATCTGGCCTGCCATCGTTGCCGACTAACGAACAGACGTCACTCGACGGACGGTTTCGAACGAAGCGATTTCCATTGACGCCCGAACCTTCGTTTGGTAGTGGCCGATGGAAATCGGGGCGGTGGACCGCGCATGCCGCCAACCGAAGTCCAAACAGTCGCCCTGGGGGGGCGATCCGGTGAAGGCTCCCGAACTTCGACGCCGCCAACGCGACATTTTGCCTAATGCAAGACAAACTTCGATCACTCCCACTGCCAGAAACACCCGCCCTTCGCTTGAGGCGTCGGTGCGATCGGCTGGTTCACGGCGATTCGACCGGCGGGCTGCTGCTGTTGTCAGCCGTGACGCTGGCCCTCGTTGCCGGCAACTCGATGTTTTCGGAAGGTTACAGCGAGTTTTGGCAGACTCCCATCGGGCTGTCCCTGGGGTCCTGGACGATCCGGCATTCGCTCGTCCATTGGATCAACGACGGCCTGATGACCTTGTTCTTCTTTCACGTCGGCCTGCACATCAAGCGGGAAATGGTGTTCGGTGAGTTCCGGCAGGGCCGGGCGATGATTTTGCCGATGATGGCGGCGATCGGCGGGATGGTCGTCCCAGCGCTGATCTTCTTCACCATCGTTCGGGACCCCTCCGCGCGATCGGCTTGGGGGATCCCCATGGCGACCGATATCGCGTTGGTGGTCGGAGTCCTGGCCCTGCTGGGCGATCGGGTACCGAATGGGTTGAAGGTCTTCATCCTTTCGTTGGCTATCGTGGATGATGTGGGTGCCATTCTGGTCATCGCCATCTTCTACAGCAGTCACATCTCCTTGGTGGCACTAGCGGTTGCCGGCATGCTGCTGGGCGTGATCGTCGCGCTGAACCGATTGGGAGTGCGTCAGGTTCCCGCCTACCTGGTCGTGGGGGTCGGTGTCTGGTTCGCCTGTCTTCATTCCGGGATTCATCCGACCATTGCCGGTGTCGCGCTCGGCTTGCTCACGCCGGCCAGCGCTTGGATCGGCTCGCGTTCCTTGTGGGATGCCCTGACAGCACTCATTCCCGCCTCGTCAAAGCAGGCAGACTCGTCGCAATCCCCGGACATCACCGGGCATGACGCCCGCCTGCTGATCCATGTCGCCCGCGAATCGGTCTCGCCTCTGGAAAGGCTGGAAACGGCACTTCACCCTTGGGTGATGTTTTTCATCCTGCCGCTGTTCGCCCTTGCCAATTCCGCCGTCGCCCTCGATCTCGGGTTGTTGGCATCGGACGTCTCCATCGGGGTTGCGATGGGGTTGGCGATCGGCAAGCCGGTGGGGATCATGGCGTTCAGCCTATTAGCCGTATGGTGCTTTAAAGCCACCCTCCTGAACCAACTGAGCTGGAAAGGGATTCTGGGGACGTCTTGTCTGGCAGGGATCGGTTTTACGATGTCGATCTTCATCACCGACTTGAGCCTGGCCGGCCCCTTGTCCGATGCGGCCAAAGGCGGCACGCTGATCGGATCAGTCATCAGTTGCGTGGTGGGATTAACCGTCCTCTACCACGTCTTACCCGCCGCCGTGGGCACCGCAGCGATCAGCGACATCGTCGCTGCCATGCCAGCCCCCGCGGCCGACCCACAAGAATTCGGCCCGTTGCCAAACGACCCGCACGATCCAGGGATCGATTGCGAAGAACGACCACGGCACGCGGCTTGATGGGACGCATTGCGTGGAAACCAATTCGCTCTCATCGTCGGATTCAAGGCTTGAGCTACGGGCGTACAATCAGAGCGGTACGAACCCGGTCCGGTTCTCGGCATAATTACCCCGACGGTTTCGCCGGCGCCTGCGACTTCCGGCCCATGTGACCCATCCTCGCGGCCTCCTCCCGTCGCGAAACTCTCCCGACAATGGGTTCCGGTCCGTCCGTCGGATCATCCGGATATCGCGTCAACGGCTAACCGCGAACAGGAATCCCACCCCCAAATTGACTAGCATGGAACGGCCGCAAAATGGGAATCCGCCCTGCTGAAGTTTCCCCTGTCTTTCCAAGTCATTCTCCATGGACGACACCATCAAACGATTGATCCTTGCCATCCTCCTTGGCGTTGCTTGCGAGAGCAGCGGACAGGCCGAAGAGGTGAGCAACCACGATTTGCCGTTCGACCGAGAGCGGATCAACCGCTACAGTCTCGACCACCTGCCCCGATCGATCTCGATTCGGCAGGGGGCAGATGTCTGGCTCGGTTACGATCTGCCGCGGGCGACAATTTACAAGGTTTGGCGAGCACCTGATGGCGAGGCGGGCCTCAAACAGTCCGGGTTCGTGACCCGGTCGGTAGGAAAAACGCTGTTCGAGGATAAATCGGACGAGTCATGGGAATTGCGGCGCGGTGGCGAAACCACACCACTTTCCATCCGCTATCTCGGTTGTTCAGAGCGTGAGGGCCATTTCGAATTGCGGTGGGAACTGACCCACGATGCCGATGTCATGACGCTCCGTGAGCGAGTTCCGATGACCGCCGAAAGTACCGCAACGCGCGAAATTCGAGTCGAATCGTTGCCAACCGACTCTCGGCTACTCCTTCCCCTCCCGGCGCAAAAAGGATGGAACCTAATGACCGCGGAAGGAACCGCCGCCTCCAGCCTGACCGACAACGAGTGGTACCTGCTCACATCCCGCTGAGCCGAACCTTCCACAACCACTTCGCCAACGAAGTCTCGCCGAAACCCCGCCGTACAGGACCCCTTCCATGAATCGCCAACGGATCATTTGCTGCCTGGCCTCGTTGCTCATGGGCTGTGGCGTCTGCCAAGCGGCCGAGCCGAGCCGGACCCTCGATCTGCCCGCCAAGGCGATCTTTTCTAAGGGACCCAACCAGTGGAACGATGACGTCTTGGAAATCACCCGGGGCCGCGGCGCGATCATCGGTTGGTATCTGCGTGCCGATCAAGAAGAGGAGGTCGCCGTCGCCGTCGAGTACTCGTCGCCCCAACCACTGAATCAGGCGTATCAACTCTCGTTTGATGGGCAGGACCGCTTCTGGGATGTCGAGCCGACACCCGATGAGGAGTGGAGCCAAGCGGAACTGGGAACCTTTCGCATGCGGGCCGGATTGCCGATCCTGGTGCTGCTGGTTCCCCCTTCGGGCACCACATATCCGCAGCCGGTGAAGTTTCGCAAGCTGATCGTGCAGGGCACGACGCCTGGAAATCTGTCGTTGGTCACCAACCTCGAGGAACCGACCGTACCAGACGCATCGCCCGGCTTCGGACGAAAGCTGAGTAAACGTCACCCGGCTCTCGACGCGATCGACTTGCGGGGAGAGGATTCCAGTCCCATGCGGGTCACCGGGATGACGATGCGAGGTCCCCGAGAACTTTGGTTCACGACGTGGGAAGGGGATCTGTTTTCCCTTGATCTTAATGCCGTTTCCGAGCATGAACTCCCTCCCTTTCGGCTGATCGCCCAAGGCCTGTCCGAGCCAATGGGGCTGACGATCTCCGGTGAGCGGGTCTTCGTCACCGAGAAGAATCAGGCGACCGAGTTGATCGACGAGGATGGCGACGGCAAGTTCGAGACGTATCGCTGCCTCTCGCACGACTGGGAAAGTACCCTCGACTATCACGAGTACCTGTTCGGGGCGGTGATTCGCGATTCGAAACTTTACTTTTCCAGCAGCGTCGGGATGGCCCGGCGGGGCAAAGACAATTACCAGGCACCGCTGCGGGGCAGTGTGGTCGAGGTCGATATCGACAACGGGGATACCGAAATCGTCGCCGGCGGCTTACGGACACCCGACGGGATCGGCCTCGGTCCGGGCGACTCCCTTCTAGTTACCGACAATCAAGGGGAATGGCTCCCGGCCAATAAACTGATTCACGTGCAGCAGGATGCCTTCTACCAGTTCCGGAGCGTACCACCCTGGCATCCTCTGGATCGTCCGCCAGCGACTCCGCCGGCGGTTTGGCTGCCTCAGGGAGAGATCGCCGCCTCACCGACGCAACCCATCACGCTACCGGAATCCTGGGGCCCCTTCGCCGGTCACGTCCTGTTTGGTGACGCGACCTTTGGCGGACTCCAGCGGGCCGTTCTGGAAGAATCCGAGGGGGTGGTGCAAGGTGCGGTGTTCCCTTTCTCGCAAGGGTTTCAGCACCTGTTTCATCGGTTCGCCTTGACGCAGGAGGGCGAGTTGTACGCCGGTGGGATCGCCCGAGGCAACGACTGGGATTTCATCGATCGGGTCAGCGGGCTGACGCGGATCCGATATACCGGACAGGAAGTGTTCGAGCCGCTAGCCGCTCGGGTTCGCTCCAACGGCTTGGAAATCGAGTTCAGCATGCCGCTGGCAGAAGGCAGCGGATGGGACCCCGAAAGCTACTTTGTGACCCAGTGGGGCTACCAGGCGACCCAGACCTATGGCGGGGCGAAGGTCCGCTATCGTCAGACCGAAGTCGCATCGGCGACCGTCTCTTCCGATCGAAGGAAGGTCTTTTTGGAACTGCCCGAGATGATCGAAGGAGAGGTCGTGCATGTGCGGATCTCCGAGTCGCTGCCCTCGGAAAGTGGCCAACCGCTGTGGGCAGGTGACCTCTGGTATACCGTCAATCGAATCCCGACCGGAAAACCGGGCGATGTGCAGGAGCCACCCCCAAAAAACCGGCTGCCCAGCAAGCCGTACTTCACGTTCTCACCCGGCAACGCGGGGCGGGTCTTGTACCAAAACTACTGCGCCTCGTGCCATAGTCTCGATGGCTCACGACTCGTTGGCCCCACCTTCCTGAACCTGGCAGGCTCAAAACGAAAGGTTCGCGAATCGGAAACGGGCAAGTCCTTCGAACTCCAGGCGGACTCGGAATACCTGCGGCATTCGATCCAGGATCCCAACGCCCTATTGGTCGAAGGCTACCCGGCGAACCTGATGCCTCCGGTCGGCGGTATCCTCACCGAGAAGCAGATCAACGAATTGGTGGGCTACCTGGAGAAACTGTCCGACCCCGAATTCGCCCGCATCGAGGCGACCCGCACACCGGCGGTTTTGCATTCATGGACCATGGACGACTTTTCCAAGGTCGGCGAACGCGTAAGCCCGGAAACCGCCGACCCGGCCGCAATCCTCCGCGGTCGGCAAGCCTTCATGAAGGCCCAATGCCTGCAGTGCCACTCGGTCTCCGGCTACGGTGCGGAACTGGGCCCCGACCTGGTCGAATCAGTCAAGAAGTTCCAGGGCGAAAAGCTGCTACGTCACATCATGGAGCCCGCCCTCGAAATCCACCCCAAGTACCAGACCTCACTGTTCCTGCTAGAAAGCGGCAAGGTGGTGGTCGGCAATGTCATGAAGGAAGATGACAACGCGATCCATGTCGCCACCAACCTGCTGACGCCACATGACTTGACAATCATCGACAAATCCGAAATCGAGGACCAGCAGGTTTCCAAGAACTCCGCCATGCCGGAGGGACTGCTCAATATCCTGTCACAAGAAGAAGTCCTCGACCTGCTTCGATTCCTCGAAGCGGGCCCCGCCCCGATCGTTCAAACCGAAGCTTCTCCCACCGCAAAGTGAGTCCACCATGAAATTTCCCTTATTCGTCGTCGCCTGCCTCCTCTCGCAACCGATCTGTCCCCGTGTCGCATCGGCGATGGAACCGGAGGAAAAAGACATCGGGTTTGTCGAGCTTTTCGATGGCGAGAGCTTTGCGGGCTGGAGCCATAGCGGCAACTGGGAGATCCAGGACGGCGTGTTCGCCCGGGTGCGAAAAGGGGGCAACCTGACCTACACCGCGGGTCTCGTTCCGGACGATTTTGAATTGCGGTTCGATTGGAAGGTTTCCAAGGGGTGCAACAGCGGAGTCTATTACCGCCCAGGCCAAGTCGAATATCAGGTGCTTGACGACGAAAACAGCCCCTACGGTGAGAACCCACGGCAGGCGGCGGCATCGCTCTTCTTCTGCATGGCGCCGAGCAAACGGGCCGCGCTGCCCCACGGCCAATGGAATACCGCCCGGATCATCTGCAAGGGGACGGTGATCGAACATTGGCTCAACGGAGAGCGGGTTCTGTCGTTCGACTACGACGACCCCAAGTGGGTCGAGCAGGTCAAGCTGCTGAGCATCCGCGGCGGCGACCTGACCGGGCGTGGCGGCAAGCTTTACCTGCAAGACCATGGCCAGGACGTCTGGTTCCGCAACCTGCGGATGCGGACGATTCCCGCCGACGAGCCGCTATCCCCGGACCCAAACTTCGAACCGATGCCCGTTCCCCCCGCCGCGCTCAAAAAAGAAGAGGCCCGCGTTCGGGCGATGCTGGAAAGGGCCAAATCGTAGCTTCCCACCCCGCCCACGGGAGCTGCCGATCAAGTCAATTCGCAATGAGGTCCGAGGCATTAGCACTTCAACCGGCTTCATCCCGCACAACTTGAACGCGCAAATCGCCACCGGTTGACCAGCTTCGTGGATCATACCGAAATGATCCTGTTGGGGTACTTAGCGGCACGGCGCAAGCCGTCCGGTACCTCGGCAATGGCATACCGGAGGGTTTGCGCCCTTCCGCTAACCTGGTGATAAACGCGGCGAGCCGC
>RECD01000063.1 GCA_007694185.1 Planctomycetaceae bacterium | reverse complement strand
CCGCATGCTAGGTGGTGTGGGGGCCGGGACGGGAAACCGTCCCGGCTACCCGATTTCTGGCTCCGTGCGCGAGTCGTGCTCGTGCTCGTGCTCGTGCTCGTGCTCGTGCTCGTGCTCGTGCTCGTGCTCGTAATCGACTCCGGCATCATACCACGCCGTCGACTCTGAAACCGCATCGGTCTTCATCACCATCTGAGCCGAAATCGAGACGATACGCTTGAGTTTCAGTTTCATCTCGCCGCTGGAATCGGCGTTCAGTCCGTCATCGTTGCCTTTTTCGATTACGAGCACGAGCACCGTCGCTGCGCGACTGAGCACGAGCACGATTTCCTTTTCCTGCCAGAACGGTTGGTTTCGGATGGTGCCAGCCATCGAGCGCTGAGCCATCGAGCGCTGACGTGGATTTACGACCGGGCGACTTCGGGAGAGATCGCTTTCTCGAAGGGGATGACGATGAAAGACCGGGGTAACACACTAGGAACAACGTACCCTGTAAAAATCGCTCCCCCCAGCGGGGCTGAGGGTGTTGCCGCCGTCTGCGTTGCTTGCCAGGCCCTTGCTCATGCTCCGGTTGCTTCGATTAGCGGTACGGCGATCTCCGCTAGGATTTCGCTGATCGTTTTCTCGGCCGTGACTTTGCGCAAGCGGCTCTCGGGCTTCACGATCACCCGGTGGTTCATCACCGGCCCGACGACCCGTTTGACGTCGTCGGGTTGCACGAAGGTTCGCCCTTGGATCGCCGCGAAGGCTTGGGCGCAGCGGAATAGCGCGATGCTGGCCCGCGGGCTGCCTCCCAGCAGCAAGTCCTCGTGGGTGCGGGTTTCATGCACCACTTGCAGCAGGTAATTTCGGATCTTCGTGTCGACCCGCACCCCTCGGATCGCCATTTGGGCGTCGACCAATTCCTCCGCTTGGGCCACCGGCTTCAGCGAGTCGACCGGATGGCCTCGCTCCAACATCGCCAACATCCGTAGCTCTTCTTCTTGCGTCGGGTAACCGAGCGTGAAACGCATCAGGAACCGATCGAGCTGGGCTTCGGGCAGCGGGAAGGTCCCCTCGTGGTCGATCGGGTTTTGGGTCGCGATCACCAGAAAGGGCTGCGGCAAGGTGTGGGTGGTGCCGTCGACGGTCACCCGGGCCTCGGCCATCGCTTCCAACAACGCGGCTTGCGTCCGCGGTGTGGCTCGATTGATCTCGTCCGCCAGCAGGATCTGCGTGAAGATCGGCCCCGGACGGAACTCGAATTCGCTCGTTTTCTGGTTGAAGATCGACGTTCCGGTCACGTCGCTGGGCAACAGGTCAGGCGTACACTGCACCCGCTTGAATTGGCAACCGACGCTGTTGGCCAGGGCACGGGCGAGCATCGTCTTGGCGACGCCGGGGACGTCTTCCAACAACAAATGGCCTCCGGACAGCCAGGCGACCATCGATAAAACGAGCTGCCGGCGTTTGCCGACGATCACTTTTTCGACATTTCCGATGATCCGTTTTGCCAAATCGCTGACGGCAGCCACCTCACCCGCGGAGGCGGGTGGCAGGCCGGCGGGAGCACCGGTCGATTTCACGGCGGGGGGGCGAACGGGTGGCGGCATCGGAATATTCGGACCGAAAAAAGGGGAAAGCGGCCGCAAACTTGGGAGAAATGCGAAACCGGCCCACCGACCGAGGGTTCAAATTTGCCGGTTGGCACATCGATTGCTATTGTAGAGTGGAACGATCGGCAGGGCTGCCAGATCGTGACTCAGTTTAGTCGCTCTTGCCGGCGCGAATGCCGGGCAGGCAGGGGAGGAGGGTAGCGGACCGATGGATACACCGAGATTGCTGATCACCGATGACGACCGCTCGCTCCGACAAGCCTTGTCTGAAGCGATGTCGCGGTGCGGTTTAGAGATCGCCACAGCGGGAGACGGCGCCGAGGCGATCCGGTTGTTCGACGCGGGCGATGTTCACCTGGTGATCGCCGATTTTCACATGCCGCGGGCGAGTGGTTTGGACGTGATCCGACATGTCCGCAGCCGAAATCGGATCACGCCCTGTTTTCTGATCAGCGCCGAATTGACCGAAGCGATCCGCAGCGAAGCCGAGCGAATGTCGGCTTACGCTATCTTTGACAAGCCGCTGCGGCTGAGCATGTTGCGTGAATCGGTGATCCGATCGCTCAGCGAAACTTACGGCTGGAAAGCCGGCTGAGTAAGCTTTCTTGAACCGGATCAACCCGAACGGACCGGGACCGATTCGATTGCGACCGATTCGATCAGCCCGCCCGTCGCTGTTGATGGATTCGGCGGCTCGCTTCACGAATCCCTTCAGTGGCCAGGGCGTGCGCTCCGACCGATGCGACGTCGGCATCCTGTTGCCAACGACGCTCGGCGATCGAATCGAGCACTCGCTGTGCGACCGCGACGGCGCGGGCACCGGCGGCTCCCGAGACGGTCGGTGCTGATCGCGAACGGATGCTGATCACGAAATCGTGCAGCTCATCCAGGATCGCGTTTCTGGGGGCGATCTGCACTTGGTCGACTCGCAGATGATCGGTGAACAGTTCGTCGGCGTACTTCAGCGGCTGGTCGGTCGCCGTGGCCAGATCGAACGAACGGTCGCGGATCGAGTCGCTCGGGCAGACCGTCGCGAGGCTCAGTGACCCGAAATCGATCTCCGCAAAGCCGTTGGGGCCGTAGGTCTGCATCGAACGGGCCGGCGTCGGGCTGATCCGCGACGCTTTCAGGTTGGCAACCAGGCCACATTCGAATTCGAGCCGCGCTTCGGCGATATCCTCATGCCCGCTGACCACCGCTAAGCCGCTGGCGCGGACGTCGGAAAGTGCCGCCGATGTGAGGGAGAGGACCAGATCGATGTCGTGGATCATCAGGTCCATGACGACGCCGACGTCGAGGCATCGACCGGGAAACCGGGAAGCCCGCACGGCTTCGACGTACTTGGCACTCGCGGTGACATCCGCCGCGGCGTTCCAAGCCGGGTTGAATCGCTCGACGTGGCCGACTTGCAGCGTCCGCCTGCGGTTGGCTGCCAGTTCCACCAAGCGGTCGGCTTGGTCGGCCCGGACCGTGATCGGTTTTTCGACGAAGACGTGTTTATCAGCCGCAAGCAGCGCCGTGGCCATTTCCGCGTGGCAATCGCTCGGTGACGCGATGATCGCGGCATCGATCAGGCCGAGCACCTCATCGGTTGAAGCGAAGGTCGGAACGCCGAAAGCTTCGGCGGCTGCTTCACGAGCCGCTGGGAACGGGTCGACGATCGCGACCAATTCGGCATCGTCGACTTGGGCCAACAGCTTGGAGTGGATTCGTCCCAGGTGTCCCGCACCGAGGACCGCGATTTGCAAAGGCTTCACGCCGCTTTCCTTCTCTTGTCTCGGCTGCGGCCATGGCGGCCGGAGCACGATTCGTCCATGAAATCGAACAACTGACGCAGTACGGGGCGGATCGGGCCGGTTTCCAGCAGCCGCTCGCGGGCGACTTCGGCACCGACCATCTGCTTGTACAGCAACCGGAAGGCAGACTGGAGGACCCGCACGTCCTCTTCGCTGTAGCCGTTGCGTTTCAACCCGATGGCGTTGACGCAGCGGGGTCGGGCCGGGATACCGTCGACCACCATGAACGGCGGGACGTCATGCAGGACCTTTGACATCGCGCTGACAAAGCTCATCGAACCGATGGAACTGAATTGGTTGACACCGACGCCGCCGGCGATCGTGATGTCGTTACCGATGTGAACGTGGCCGCCGACCATCACGTTGTTGGCCATCGTGACGCGATCGCCGACCCGCACGTCGTGTCCCAGATGGACGTGCGACATCAGGAAGTTGTTGTGCCCGATGCTGGTGACGCCTTGTTCCTTTTCGCTGGCGCGGTTGATCGTGACGTATTCGCGAATGATGTTTCCGTCACCGATTTCGACACGAGTGTCGGTGCCACGATAGCTTAAATCTTGCGGCTCGGCGCCGATCACCGCCCCGGGGAAGATCCGATTGCCTTCGCCGATCGTCGTGTTGCCGCACAGCGTGACGTGATTGCCGACCGTCGTACCTCGGCCGATCCGGACGCCGGGGCCGATCACGCAAAAGTGCCCGATCTGAACGCCGGGGTCCAACTGGGCTCGCGGATCGACCACAGCGGAGGCTGCAATTTTGACACTCATCTGATTCACAACCTTGTCGATGGATCTAGCCGAAAATCCAGTGGAAAAAATATCAGGTGTCTGTAGCGAGGAATTCGCCTTTGGGCTGCTTCGCACGACAGGCACTTGGTGCTTTTCCCATTCTTATCACTAAGCGACTTGTACCTGTCCCGCGTCACGCGTTGTCACATTCGCGATCGACTCGGGCATGTCATGGTCGATCCCGGCGAGCCGGGTTAACATCCGAGCGAGTTCGCCGTTGAGGCGATGGCCGCCGCGGTACGACACGAAACGTCCTACCAAATCGACGCCGGTCAACGCCAGATCACCTATCAGGTCGAGTGTTTTGTGGCGGGCGCATTCGTTCTCGAACCGCAGCCGGTTGTCGACTAGCCCGGTCTCGTCGAACACCAGCAAATCCTGGGGCCCGACGTGTCGGCCGACGCCCGCGGATCGCAACCTGGCGACCTGTTCCGCTGTGACAAACGTTCTCGCCGGTGCCAAGTCGCGATCAAAACTGTGGGGCGACAACAGGCCGCGATGGTGTTGTGGCCGGATCGGCGAATCGTCGCCGTAGTCGAGGTGGTATTCGAAAATCGGTTGGCCGTCCGCGACCGGGGTCACGTCGATCCAGCTCGAATCGTCGCCTACTCGGAACGGCCGATCGATATGGTATCGCCGGCGGTCTGCGGCTTGAACGATCATCCCGACCGAGCGTAAGGCTTCGACATACGGGGCGGCGGAACCGTCGAGGCCCGGCAATTCTTCACCGTCGACTTCGACCGAACAGTTGTCGATCCCCAATCCGTACAGCGCCGCCATCACATGTTCGACCATTTCGAACTGGATTTCGTCGTTCTGCAAGTTGGTCCGCATCGAAGCGGTGGCGACGTTAGCCGCGATCGCTTGGCAGTCGGGACGGCCCGGCAAGTCGGTGCGAACGAATCGAACGCCGTTTCCGGAAGAGGCCGGACAGAACCGCACGCGAACCGCGCGACCGCTCCAATATCCCTTACCACGAACCTCGCAGGCTGCGGCCAGGGTGTGTTCATTACGCGGACGAATCACCGAGAGTGACTCCCAACAGGGGGTGGTTGCCGGCGGGCCGGATCGCGAGCCGTGACGGGTGGGTTCCGGACACGGCCGCAACGGGCGACAGGCAAAAGGGAGCATCGAGTCGCGTTCACGCCGCCGGGAACCCCGGCGGGCGAGAGCGTCCGGGCCGGCCGGATCGGCGGGCCCTGACGAGAGCGATTGACGCCGAAGGGCTTGCCGCCGGCGTCATCCCATTGGGAAGGATCAGCGAACCGGCTTGGCGGCTTCGTTAGCAACCCGGTTGGGCGGTGAGTCGAGGTACTGCATGATCCCCTTGGTCATGTCGAGCGCATCGTCGTGATAAATGATGCTCTTCATCACGCCCCGAGCGACGGTATCACCCTGCTCCATGTTCATTTCTTCGCTGTTGTGACGCAGCACCAGATTGATCTTGTAGTAGTTGGCGAAGTACTTCACGCCGGCCGCGATCTTCTGGTAGTTCTCATAGTAGATCTTCGCTTCGGCGTCGGTCAGCTCTTTCCGCTTGCGAGCCATTTCCAGACGCAAGCGAGATTCCATCCCCGCGACCTGCTCTTCGGCCGCCGAGTACTCGGGCGAACCGGGCTTGTATTCTTTCATCATCAGAGCGGTTCGCTGCAGCTCTTCCCGCTTCGTGTTCAGCTCGGCGTCGAAGGTCTTCAATTCCTGCTCGACCTTGGCGACCTCTTTCTGGATCGACGGGTGATTTTTGAAGATGTAGGCGACGTCGACGACGGCGATGCGATGACCACCAGTCGACTCCTGGGCCGTGGCCGCAGGGGCTCCGGTAGCAGCCAAACCGGCGACGAGCAACGCCCCGCCGAGGGAGGTGGACTTTAAGCCGGCACAACAGATTTGTTCGAAAACTCGCACTTCCGCTACTCCTTGCGTTGGTGTGGCAATTCGGCGTGGTTGAATAACCGATCGCGCGTCCCGCCGATCGTCGGTGACACTCCAAGAGAAGTATCCTCATCGGCCAGAAGCCGCGGAACTCCTTCCTCGATTGGTCGGATTCTTCCAAATTTATCGGTCGTAGGTAAAGGCCGATTTGGTCTGATTTTCGCGGGTATGCAGAAGAATATTGTCCGAAACGATCGGACGGAGCCACTTTCGTCCTCGGCCCAACCGAACATTTGGCTTTGCCGACACCGAATGCGGCGTGCGGTCTCAGTCGCCCGGGCGTTTTTGCAGCGTCACGGTGACTTCCACACGCTCTCCGCTGCGGTCCAGTTCCAACGTCACTTTCGCGTTCACGCTTTGGCTGCCGATCGATTCGACCAGATCGGGGACACCGACCAATTCCCGCCCAGCCAACTTGACCACGCGGTCTGCGGCTCGAATCCCCGCCGATTCCGCGGGGCTTCCCTCCGCCACGTCCGTCACGATCGCCCCTCGCGGATGCACCGCATCGGGTTGAGCCAGTTGGTCGGGCGGCGGGGCGAACCGTGCGAATTCTTCGTTCGTGACGTCTCGCAACGACACGCCGAGATAGGCTTTGCTCTGCTGGCGGATCTTCACGTCCCGGGTCGTCTCCGCGTATTCCGGCGGCGTTTCCGTCGTTGCGAACTCGCTGGCGACGAGCGTGGCGATCTCGGTGATCCTCGCCATGCCTTCGAAGTTGATCTTGTCCGCGGTGTCCGACGGGCGGTGGTAATCCGAATGCAAACCGGTGAAGAAAAAGAGCACCGGGATTTTGTGTTGGTAGAACGATTGATGGTCGCTGGGGCCGTAGCCCGAAGGGACTTTGAACAACGAAAAACCGGTCTTTTCGTTGACGCGGTCGAGCAGCTCGTCAAAACCGGGAGACGTGCCGGTGCCGTAGACGGTCAGGTCGTTATCGGCCAGTCGCCCGACCATGTCCAAATTGAGCATCGCGACGGTCGATTCCAGCGGAAAACGCGGGTTGCGGACGTAGTGTTCGCTGCCGAGCAGCCCCCGTTCTTCCGCCGTGAAGGCGATGAAAACGACCCGTCGATGATCCTCGATTTCCGCAAGCCTGTCGCGGATCTGATCGACGCTGGCGAGCATCACCGTCGTGCCGCTGGCGTTGTCGTCGGCGCCGTTGTGGACCGCGATCGTCCCGGGGGCGAGCGACCCAGGCCCGCCCATGCCGACGTGGTCGTAGTGGGCTCCGACGACGACGGTCTGATCCGCCAACCGGCCGCGTCCCGGCAACACGCCGAGCACGTTGTAGGCAGAGGCCTCTGCCGCCGTCACTTCGGTCTCCAGCTCCACGGTCGCGTCGAGCACCAGACTTTGCGGCTGGCCCTGTTGATCAATCTCGGCTTGTAATTCGTCGAGCGTTTTGCCGTGGGCGCGAAAAATGAGTTCGGAAGCGAGTGTCCGCGAAATGCTGAGTACCGGCAATTCTTTGACGAACACGCGGTTGCCGGCGCCGCCGATGTCCAACAACCCCTCTTTGGCAACTTCCAGGTCACGCTCGAGCTGTTGGATCATCGACTCGATCTCGCCGCGACGGCTTGCCAACGTCGCCCGAACGTTGACCGCTTCGGGTGGCAGCAAGTCGATTTTACGCTGCAATTCGTCGATCCCCTGCCGTTCCCGTTCGATCCGCGCCACGACGCCGGCGGCCGCGTCGTCGACCGAGCCGGCGTCGTTGATCAGCAGCACCGCGGCGGCACCATGCTCTGCCGCGTTTCGGACTTTGGTTTCGAAATAGGCATGACGGCTGTCGCGTCCCCGAGCCGCATCACCGGGGCGCGGCGGTTCCTTCCGCAGGATCAACACCACCGCCCCTTCGGCCGAGATCGACGCGTAATCGTCGTAATTGCGGTCCTCTGCGGTGATGCCGTAACCGGCGAACAAAAGCGGACCGCTCGCCGCGACATTGCCGCCGATCGCCAACGGTCGAAAATCGCGTTCCAGTTTTGCCGTAAACGGTTCTCCGGCAGCCGCTTCGGTCAATCGTGAAGCGGCGGAAGCAGGCTGGGCGCCCGATGCTTGCTCGGTAGGCGAATCGGTTTGGTCGTCGTCGGTTTGGTCGTCGTCAGGTTGGTTGGCGTCGGTTTGGTCGCCGTTTCCGCCGGCCTCCGCATTTTCGTTCGCATCCGGCTGGGAAGCACTTTCCACTGCGGGTGATTCGCTTGCAGATGATTCGCTTGACTGACCCAACCGGATCACAAACCGGTTTCGTTCAGGAGCCCCCAGTTCGGAACCGACCGGGATCTTGAAATTTTGGAACGGTTCGGAATCGAACAGGTCCGTTTGGAGCCCGGATGTCGTGAACGATTCGGCGATGTGGCGGGCGGCCGCTTCGATGCCGGGGCTGCCGACGTCACGTCCGGCCAGCTCGTCGCTGGCCAGGTAGTTCATATCGGCTTGCAACCGCAGCAATACGGCCTCGTTCACCCCGCCGCTCGACTCCGGCCGCGGTTCGGTCGCCAGGCACCGGATCGCGAGCGGTGCGAAGGCGACGCAGCCGATCAGCAGTAGCGCTGCGACGATGCCACGGTGACCTCGCCAAGAACGGAAGGGGCGCGGAAAATCATTCGACCAGGCGGAACGGATCATCTGCAAGACTTATGGGTTGAATGCTGCCGAATGGATTGAAAAATGATGTCGGATGGGACGCCGAAGCGATCATTCCGTATCCCGAAGGGAATACAGATGCTATAAGCCCTGGGTCGCGCAGCGCACCCGGGGTTGAGGAGTAAAAATGAACGTTTCGACCCCGGAGGGGTCGCAGAGACCGACCGTCGATTGATCGCCGCGTCCCCTGAGGTGTAGGACGGACGTTGTGTATTTCGCGTACCGGCGGTGTTCGCTGCGCCCGACCGCCGGCTGATAGCTGTAATGCCCTCGGGATATTTGCTGATGGATCAGGGATATTCGCTGACCGCGTCGCCGGTCGGCCCTCGAAGCTCGGAGACCCCTTCTCCTCTATCCGACTCACCCGTTCCGAAATGCCGGCAACGCCCTCCATGCCTGACACTGCTTTCGCGATCCGCGACAAATCGCTTGCCAATCTTAGCATGACAGCAGCAAGAAATCAGCTTCGGGCGGCGACGAGTTCCGCGGCCCGCATGCCGCTGACCAACGCCCCTTGGATGGACGGCGTTTCCAAATAGTCGCCGCAAAGGACGATTTCGCCGCGTTCCCTCGGCCGTGGGACATTTTCCGCCGGAACGACCGGCAGGGCGTAGGGGATCGAGTAGCTGCGGAGATGCTGCCAGGCGGTCGCGTCGGGGCCGAACCAACGAACCAACTGGTCGCGAACCTCAGCTAAGCCGCTGCCGCCGACGTCCCAACCGGCCGCTTGGGTGGTGCTGACCGAAATCAAGGCTTGGCCCGGCGGGGCGTACTGGGGCGCGATGTCGCTGAGCACGACCGCCGTGCCGATCGGCCCCGTGACATGGTTTCCGGCCGCTTGATGATCACCGGCCGCTTCGTGCCCGGCGTATTCGTCGCCGGCGAGGATCAGCAGTTTGCGACGGTCGGGTGAGGCGTCGGCGGCGAAGTAGTGATTGACGGTGTGGTTCCAGCGGGTCGCGATTTGCGGGTCGCCGACCAACGCCGCAGCCGCATCGCTTTCGGTCGCCACGACGATCCGCTCCGGCCGGATGACGTCGCCTCCCGTCAGGTAGATGCGTCCTTCCTCGATCGTTTCGACCGACTGGCGCAGCCGCAAGGTGCCACGCGGCAAGCGTTCGGCTAATTGCCGCGGGATCGCCGCCATTCCGTCGGCCGGCAAGGCGATGTCTCCCGCCGCGAACATCCGGAAAACGAATTCCAACATGCGGCTGGAGGTCTGCAAGTCCGGGTCGAGGTAGACGCCGCCCAGGAACGGGCGAAAAAACTGGTCGATGAACGGTTCGGTGAACCCCAATCGCCGCAACCGTTCGATCGTCGGTTCCTCCGGTCGCATGAACAGCTCGTCAAGCGTTCCTCGCGACGCCGACCACCGCAAACGGGCGATCCGCAGCTTGTCACCCAGCGTCCCGACCGGCGACAACGCGGTAGCCAACGCTTGGGCGGGGCGTCGCCAGGGGTCGCCCAACGTGACAAAGCCGCCGCGATGACGGATGAGCGCCCCGGGTTCGAACGGTTGCAACCGCAGCTCCGAATAATCGAGCAATTCGCGGCAGGCCGGGTAGGCGGTCAACAGTACTTGGAAGCCGTGATCGAGCGTGAAGCCGTCAACCACGTCGCTGCGGACTCGGCCGCCGACCCGATCGGTCGCTTCCAAAATCGCGCAGCCGATACCACGTCGTTGCAAGCCGATGGCACAAGCGAGCCCCGCCAAACCGGCACCGATGATGACGACTGGCGGCGAAGGGGCGTGGGTCAACGGAACGTCCGCGGGGATCGATGGAAAACGAATGGGAACCGGCCAGCGGCAGATACCGATCGCCTCGAAGGGTGACTTCGGGGAAAGGATAATCCGGCGACAAGGATAACCTTGAAGGGTGGGCTGACGAGAGCCCGGCGACGCGGAACCAGCCGTTATACTGCGGATCGATCGGGCCGGGAAAATCGCGTCAGTGAGAAAATAGCGTCAGTCGCTTTTCCCGAGAATCCGCCCTCCGGGTGATCTGCACAAGAGGTACCCGACGCGAATGGCATTTCCGGGAGACGCCGTCCGCGGAACGAACTCTGCGGGCGACCAATCGGTCCTTCCTCATCCCGGAGCTTGTAGGGTCGGTGGTGGTGTTGGGCGGTCGTTCGTAACCGGCGGTGTTCGCTCGGCTCGACTGCCGTCTAACAGATTGATTCCCTGCGGGGTATTCACTGCTTGCTCCGCATACCAAAATCCAAACCGACGAGACCGATTTTTCTCTATCCGATCAACGCGATTCGCCTGTTCCAATCGGACGACAGTGCTATTCGTTGCGGATACGTTTTTCCCAACCGATCCTGGACCGTCCCGCACGCCTGCAACCGACTCAACTCAGATTTTCGCATGACCCACCACGTTTCAAATCCGATTCTGATGCCGAAGCCGTCGTTCGCGGTTGTCCGATCCGTCTTGGTTGGCTGTTTCGCGTTGGCTGTCTTGGCGGTCGAAGTCGGCATCGCCGCCGAGCGGGTCCGCATCTCGGTCGACAGTTCGATCGACGGGAGTTCTCAGCCGAGCTATTTGGTGTTGCCCGACAATCATGGGGACGACACGACGAAGCGTCCGTTGCTGGTTTCGCTGCACAGTTGGAGCGGTGACTTGGAGCAGCGGAACCGGCCGTTGGAGGAGCTCGCCAATCAGCGCGGCTGGATCGTGCTCTGTCCGAACTTTCGTGGCCGAAACGATCACCCTGAAGCCTGCGGCTCGGAATTGGCTCAACAGGACGTGTTGGACGCGGTCGAGTGGATTCGGGCGCATCACCGCGTCGATGAGCGGCGGATTTTCCTGACCGGCAATTCGGGAGGCGGGCACATGACCTTGCTGCTGGCGGGCCGCTATCCCGACGTCTGGACAGCCGCCAGCGCATGGGTCGGGATCAGCGATTTGGCGTCTTGGCATGCGTTACACGCGGACGGCAATTACGGCGCGATGCTGCGCAAGTCGTGTGGCGGTCGTCCTGGGGACAGCGACGAGGTCGATCGGCAGTATCGCGAGCGTTCGCCGTTGACTCACCTCGCCGCGGCGGCCGCATTGCCGCTCGACATCGCTGCCGGCATTCATGACGGACACGCAGGCTCCGTGCCGATCCGACATTCGCTCGACGCTTTCAACGTCGTCGCCCGTGCCGCGGGAGCGAAGCTGATCACGGAGGCCGAGATCGAACAGTTGAGCCAACCCGGCGGGCGGTTGGAGCGAAAGCGAGCGAGTGACCGGGTCGACGATCCGGCAGTGGGACGAGCGATCCATTTGCGGCGTCACACTCCGGTGGCACGGGTCACGATCTTCGAAGGTGGGCACGAAGGGATCGCGACCGCGGCGATCGATTGGTTCGACCGCCACGCCGGGAAGGCGGATTGAAGCCGAACGCCGCCGCGCCGTCCCGGCGATTTGCGGCGGTAGGCTGCCGTGTTGACCTTGCCGCCTTGTTCGGTCGAAAGCCAGCCATGTGCAGGCTGTTAGCAAGGAGCGGAAAAAAGTGTCCGTAACCTTTTCCGAGGAACTCGCCCTTCGGGTGCTTTGCAAAAAAGGTTTCGGAAACTTTTTTACCGCACGATCCTTAGCTAGCGTGACCTGACGTGTGCCGCTGCGGCGGAGGCGGTTCGGCTCAGCCCCGCAAGTTCGCGAATCGCTCGGCGGCTCGGTCCCAAGGCTGCGTGTTCTTGGGGCGATAGAGCTTTGGTGAGAAGCTGGCTCGCACCAGCGCTCGGGCTTCGTCGACGCCGCTCAACCGGCCACAGCCGATCATTTGCATCAAGACGTTGCCGGTCGCGGTCGCTTCGACAGGGCCGGCGATGACCGTCCGGTCGCAGGCGTCTGACGTCATTTGGCAGAGCAGGCTGTTGAGCGAACCGCCGCCGACGACATGGATCACCTCGATCCTGCCGCCGACGATCTTTTCCAACGACGCCAAGCAGGTGCGGTAACGCAGCGCCAAGCCTTCCAAGGCGGCGCGGTAGAGGGCCGCGTGATCGGTGGTGGGCGGTTGTCCCGTCGCCGCGGCGTAGGCGGAGATCGCGTCGATCATGTCCGTTGGGGCGACGAAGCTCGGGTCGTCCGGGTCGATCAACAGCCCCAACGGCGGTGCGGCTTCGGCCTGGCGGACCATCGTGTCCCAGGTTACGGAAATGTCCCGCCGCTGGAGCGCCGCCCGGATCTGCTGAAAGATCCACAACCCGCCGATGTTCTTCAGCAATCGAGTGCTGCCGCCGACACCCCGTTCGTTGGTGAAGTTCAGCTCGCTGACCGTCGCGTTGACGATCGGTCGCGGGATCTCGCACCCCATCAGCGACCAAGTGCCGCTGCTGATGTAGCACCAATTCGGCGTGGCCGGGGCGAAGTCGTTTGCCGGAACGGCTAGGACGGCGGAGGCGGTGTCGTGAGTGGCCGGGACGATCACCGGGACGTCGTGCAAGGAGGTCGCGGCCGCCACGTCGGGATCGAGCAGTCCGAGATTCGTGCCGGGCTCGATCGGCGAAGCGAACATCCCCGTCGGCAGCCCGAGTCGGCCGATCAGGTCCCACGCCCAATCGCCCGTCTGCGGGTCGAGCAACTGGGTCGTCGAGGCGTTCGTCACCTCGACGCTGCGGCGACCGGTCAACAACCAATGGAAGAAGTCGCCCATCAGCAGGATCGCGTCGGCATGTTGGAGCGCCGGTGAGCCGGACAGCGATTGCGACAACAACTGGTACGCCGTGTTGATTTCCATGAACTGCACGCCGGTCGCCGCAAAGATCTCCTCGCGGGGGACCAGCGAAAAGGCCTTGGCAAACATGCCGTGTGTGCGAGCGTCGCGGTAATTGAACGCGGGTCCCAGCGGCACGTCGTCGGAATCGATCAACACGTAGTCGACGCCCCAGGTATCGACGCCGATCGAAACCACTTGGCTGTACTGGCCCGCGGCGGTCGACAATCCGGACAGGATGTGTTGCCACAGCCCGACGCTGTCCCAGACCAGTCGGTTCCGCATCCGCACCGGCCCGTTGCCGAAGCGGTGTGACGTTTCGAGCTTCAATTGGCCGTCGATCACCTGGCCGGCGATCACCCGCCCGCCCGAGGCACCCAAGTCGATCGCGAGGTGAGAATCAGCAGGCATGGCAAGCAGGTTCCGGGAGCAAAAAGAGGAGTGACGATCGAATCAGGAGTTTTACCGACAACACCAAACCGCGCAAAGCGTACCGAGTCGCCACGTCGTGTTTGCGGCATATCGCCCGGGAGCCCTCAGTCTGAAATATGCGAACTGCGAAGTTTGGGCGGTGGAAAATCGGACGCAATGGTATGGGATTTGACTGCCGGGGTGATCAGCGAATATCCCGCAGGGGTTGAAGATATTAGCCGGCGGTCGAGCGCAGCGAACACCGCCGGATGCGAACGACCGCCCAAACAACGTCCCCGACCCCTGCGGGGTCGAAACCGTTTTTTCTTTTACGTAAACCCCGGGTGCGCTGCGCGACCCGGGGCCAACAGCTTCAATCCCTCCGGGATAAGGATAAGGAAGGATCGACGCGTCGCCCGCTGAGCTTCCTGCGCAGACAGCGTTGCGCGACCGTGCCATTCGTGCCTGACACTTTTCCCGCTCATTGCCAACCAAAGGCCTGAACGGAACCGCGACGGCTACCCGACCGGCGGGGGATGGGGAGCAGTCCTTCAGGGTGACCACTTGGCGGGTTTCGGTCGGGATCGGTTAGACTGGGCGAATTCGACCCGCCTCACTCGCCTCTCTCAACACCCCCCGACCCGAATGGGCTCCACGATGTCCCGCCTACGAATTGAACTCAAAGCCGCCTGCATGGCTCAATCTGACCTGCGTTTGCCACAGCTGTCCCGCCAACTGCCGCCAATGGGGCGGAGTCGACCTTCGCGGTGGCAAACGAACGTCCTGCCGATCGTGATCGGGTTGTTGGTGGTGGGGTGCTGCTTCGCGTTCGGTTCCGCAGGGACGGTACGTGCGGACGATTGGCCGCAGTGGCGAGGTCCGCAGCGGGATGCGGTTTGGACCGAGGACGGAATTGTCGATCGCTTACCGGAAGGGACGCTGCCAAGGGTTTGGACGGCGGAGGTCGCGTCCGGTTACAGCGGGCCGACGGTCGCGGGCGGCCGCGTGTTCGTTACGGACCGGATCAGTGCGGAACTGCGGACGGGGGAAGGTGACCGCGAGCGAGTGCTCTGTTTCGATGTCGAGACCGGCAAGCCGTTGTGGAAGCACGAATACGAGGCGCCGTACACGATTCAGTATCGTGCGGGGCCGCGGGCATCGGTCACGATCGACGGCGAACGGGCTTATGCCGTCGGCGCGATGGGGCACTTCCATTGCCTGTCGGTATCAGACGGCGAAGTGATTTGGAAACGCGATTTGAACGCCGAATACGACATCGCGATGCCGATCTGGGGTATCGCCGCGGCACCGTTCCTCTACGGAGACCTGGTGATCCAGCAGGTCGGTGGCAGAGGCGGGGCTTGCTTGGTCGCGTTCGACAAGGCGACCGGCCGCGAGGTCTGGAAGGCGCTCGACGACCAAGCCGCCTACTCGACGCCGGTGTTGATCCGGCAGGCGGGCAGCGACGTGTTGGTCGCTTGGACCGGCGACAGCATCTCGGGGCTCGACCCGCTCAGCGGCGAAGTGTTGTGGGGATTCGCGTTTCCGCCGAGCAAAATGGCGATCGGGATCGCCACGCCGGTGATGTCCGCCGATCGGCTTTTCGTGACGTCGTTCTACGACGGCTCCGTGATGCTCCGCACGCCGAAGTCGGCGGTCGGCTATGAGTTATTGTGGCAACGGGTCGGTTCGAACGAGCAGAACACGGACGCGTTGCAATCGATCATCAGCAACCCGATCTTCGTCGGGGATCACATCTACGGCGTCGACAGCTACGGCGAATTTCGTTGTTTGGACGCGGCGACGGGAGACCGGGTTTGGGAAGATCAGACTTTGGTCCGCCGCAATCGCTGGGCGACGATTCACATGGTGCAGCGGGAAGGGAAAGTCTGGATGCTCAACGAACAAGGCGAGTTGTTGATCACCGAATTGTCGCCCGAGGGGGTGAAGGTATTGAGCCGGACGAAGGTGATCGAGCCGACACGGATCCAGTTGACCCGCCGTGACGAAGGGGTGGTTTGGGCAGCTCCGGCTTATGCCGAAAAATCGATTTTTGTCCGCAGCGACAACGAATTGATCCGCTGCTCCTTAGCGAAGTAGCGGCGGCCGGGTTCACGGGCTCATCGGCTCACGGGATCAGCAGGATCAGCGAGGCGATCGTCAGGGATTGAAAGGCGACGCCGCGGGTCCGCTGGGCAGGCGTTAGCGTCTGCCAATTCCGCGGGCGGCCGAGTGAGTCCTTGTGCGGCGTTGAGACGAGAGAATGTGGCGGCACGGCAGCGGTTTGGAAAGGGAGCGTCAGCGTATCGGCCAGGAAGCGAGTTCCCGCCAGGACGGGGCCCAAGTGGGCGAAGTGACCGAAGGGTTCGCCGACTCCCCGTTCCGGGAGCGGCTGATCGAAATACAGCGGGTGGTGGAAGAACCCAGGTGTCTCACGGAAGTAGACGATCGTTTCCCAGCCGCGGCTGGTGGGGTGAACGACAAAGCGGTCTGTCGCGTAACGCTCGGCGGCAACGTTGTCGGGGACGGAGCCGGAGCGGACCTGGGTATCCAACTCGATCTGGCGGAGCGGCTTTTCCAATGGCAGCTCGCGGTGGCGGTCTCCCGGTTCGCCGGCGTCCATGCCGGTTGGCTGGGCCGAGTCAGCCGGAAACTGGGTGATCGCAGCGCGTGGCGGGCGCGGCAAACGCTCGACCGCATCACCTGGGACTGGCGGCAGACTCTGCGGGCGCACCGGCGACAAGTCGGAACGTGACTGAGGTTCCTGTTGGGCGATTGACAGCGATCGTGTCGATTGTCCAAGCCGTCGAGGCAGCTCGTCGCCATGAGTGACGGTCCCCGGCGCGAAAGCGTAGCCGAGGATGCTCAACAGCATCCAACGGCGGAGGCGTGACGAGGGGGATCGGGACATGGGATGGCTCGGCCGGCGCGCGGGTTCCCGGGGAACTTTGGATCATGTGGCGAAAAAGTGTCCGGAACCTTTTGCGAAGAATTCGCCCTTCGGGTGCTTTGCACAAAAGGTTCCGGACACTTTTTTACCGCTCATTGCTTTCCGGTATCATTCTGATTATCGACCGATCACCGCCCGAGGTCTGCGATTCGGTTCCCGAGGCGTCATAACTGGAATAGTCGCTGCTTTGTGAACCCGCTCGATTGGCAAGGCAGATCCCGGGCCGGAAAGCGGCCGTTTCGTAGCTCTTGGTCGGCCAAAGTTTGTTGGTTGCCCTGATCGTTCAGGATTAGCATAGAGGCACCCGGCCGTGGCCCTTTTCGGTTCACCCATCCTTCGACCTGAAAATCGGTCAAACCCGCCCATGGCTTTTGTCCGCCAGCTCACCGCTTGGTTCGATCGGCAGACCATCGGTCGGCGTGGCGGTCGCGCCCGCGCGGCCCGAAAACGGCGGGCTAGAGACCAATTCGAATGCCACTTGGCCATCACGACGCTGGAGAACCGTGTGCTGTTGAGCGCCGGAGCGGCGCTGATGGACGACGGCGATGCCGGGATGACCGATCAGGGGAATGTGAGCGGACCGGACGCCGTCTGGAGTTGGGACGACCCCGCCACCTTCGCGGACGGTTTGGCCGCGTGGCTCGACGACAACCCGATCGACCCCGCCGCGGAGGCGATCACCATCGAGCTGAACCCCTCCGCGGACATGCCCCACGCGGGGCTGACCCTCGACATTCCCGACGGCTTGATCTTGGTCATCCGGGGCGGCGAAGGCGGGTTTCAGTTCACCGGGGCGTCACCGGCGTTGATCGTCGCCAGCGGCGATGTCATCGTCGAGGACGGCGGCCATTTCAGCACCTCGACGGACGACCCGACGATCATCGTGCAGGCCGGCGGGTCGTTGACGCTGCGAAACACGACCGTCTTGGAATCGGACGCCTTCGACCAGACCGCGATCCTGGTCGAGGCGGGTGCGGTGCTCGACCTTTCCAGCGGCGACAACCGGTTGGAAGCGCGGGGCGCGGGCCAATTGATCACGTGGCAAGCGGCGACGAACTTGGACCTGGGGACGAACACGCTGCGGGTCGACGGCAGCGATTTGTCGACCGCCGATTTGGCTGGAAATTTCGCGATCGAAGACCGCGTCACCCATGGGCTCGATCAAAGTGGCTTCGGGTTGGTGACCTGGAGCGATTCATCGTTGTACGTCACGACCTCGTCCGGCAGCGTCGCGCGGGCGATCGAATTGGCCGCTGCCGAGAGCACGATCTACGTTTCCGCAGGGACCTTCGTCCATGACGGGCCGCTGCTGGTCGATCGCGAATTGACGATCATCGGGGCCGCGGTGGGGGAAGGCGAAACGATCTTGTTGCGTGACGGGGAAGCGACCAGCGACGACGACCACGCGATTCGAATCGACGCCCCGCGGGTGACTTTTGAAAGCGTGACATTCGGCGGTTGGACCGATCCTCAATCCTCCGCACAGCTCGGCCAAGGCTACCTGGTGTGGCTCGATCCGGCCGCTGATCAGACGACTTTCCAAAACGTCCGGTTCGTAGGCCAGGACAATCGCGGCGCGATTCACCTCGGTCAGCGGAACGACTTCACGTTGACCGCCAGTCGGTTCGAAGGGACTTTCTTTCGGGCCGCGATCCGTGGGGCGGGCGAGCGGATGCTGGTTTTCGGAAACCGCTTCGAGCAAAGCCATTTCGCCGAGGGGCCGCTGTCGATGGCGGGCGTTGGGGACGTCAGCGGCGTGATTTCGTTCAACTACTTCGTCTCGCGGATCGGCGTCACCGACACGACGCTCGGGAATTTCGACCCCGACGGCACCGACCTGTTCTCGATCGGCGGCCTGGCCGCAGACCGCATCACCGCCGACGGGTTGACGATCGTTCACAACACGTTTCACTTCCGTGACAACGACCTAGAAAGTTCGCTCGGCAACCGCCCTGTGCCGATCGGCATCGAGATCGAACCGACGATTCCCGCGACCGGGCTGTTGGAAATTCGCGATAACGTGTTTCAAGGTTATCGGTACACCGGGCCGCAACCGCCGGTCGATCCGATCCTCGGCTACGCGATCCGCGGACCCGCTGAAACGGTGGTCGCCAACAACGTCTTCTTCGACAACGATGTCGACTACGACGCCACGCTCGACGACGCCGGAAACAACCTGGTTGGCGACCCGAACTTCAACCTGGGCCAGGACCCGAGCGGGCCGGATTACCAAGTCGGCTTCGGTGGGCGGGCCACCTACGCGTCGAGTGAATTCGGATTCAACCCCTTCACCGCCACGCCCCATGTCGGAGCTTTTCAAGGCAACCCTGGGGCTTTCGGCCAAGGCGATCTGGTGATTCACGGTTCGTCCGGCGACGACTTGTTGGAGATCTTCGCCACCGGTTCCGACTCAGCGACGGCCCGATTCACCAGGGATTTGGGAGGCGCCAGCGAGTTCGTGCTGGACGACATTCAGTTGACGGGCGTCAGCTCGGTCACGTTTCGCGGTTACGACGGCGACGATCGGTTGGTGATCGAACAACCCGTCGCCGGACTGTTCGCGGCAACCGGCGGGATCACATTTTGGGGGGATGATGAAAGCGGTCTCCCGGCCGGCAACCCACCGGGCGATCGGTTGGAAATGATCGGCGGAACCGCGGTGTCACTCATTTATCAGCTGGACAACGCCGGGGCGGGTGAGATTTTTGTCGACGCCGAATCCTACCTGCGGTTCGACGGCGTGGAGTCGATTCGGGACGGGATCGCAGCCGCGCAGCGTGAGTTCCACTTTCCGGTAGAGACGACCGAAATCGTTGTCGGAGACGATTCGTTCGCGACCGGCAGTTCTCAAATCGGTTACTCCATCGGCTTGACCTCGGGGCCGGAAATTTCCTTCGTCAACCCGACTTGGTCGTTGTCGATCTGGACCGCAGCGGGCTCGGCGACGGCGATCGAAATCGACAGCTTGGCGCCCAATTTTGACGCGGACTTGCGACTGGTGACCGGATCGGGCGACCAGATCACGTTCGTCGGAGCCTTGGACTTGACCAAAGATTTGGTCATCGAGGACTCGGCCGGAATCGAAGTTCGGTCAGGGGCGGTAATCACGACGACCGGCGACGGGAAGATCGACTTGGCTTCGGCAGGCACCATTCAGCTCGCCGCGGAATTGGTCACGACGGGCACGGGGGCGTTGAACCTTGCTGCCGGGCTTGGGATCGATCTAAGTGCTGATCTCGATGCCGGCATGGGCGATGTCAGCTTGATTGGCGATTCGCGGTTGTTGGCGGATGTCGGGATCACGACTACGGGCGGGGCCATCGAGATCACGGGGGCGATCGACGGCGGTCGACGATTAGAAATCGATGCGGGCGAGGGATCTGTACTGATCGCTGGTGCAATCGGGAGTGTGGCAACTTTGGCGGGACTCAGCGTCGTAGGTCGCGGGGTTCAGGTCACTGGCGGCATCCGTACGAGCGACGCGTCGATCCTATCAACCGGCGCAGCCGATGTCTCGCTAGGCGGCGATGTTCTTGTCGGGGCATTGGCCATCGTGTCAGGGCGTGACATCACCATTACAGGCGATTTCGAGGCAACGATTTCGGCGACCCTGGAAGCCGCCGGCGATATCGACTTGCAAGGCTCGGTCACTGGCAACCTGCTCGATGTCGACGCGGACGGCGGTGTGACGATCGGCGGGGTGATTGAAGTCGAAGGTCTCGTTGTTCAAGCCGCCGCTGCCGTGCGATTCGAGCAGAGCGTGGATGCCACTAGCGTTGAGATCGAGTCCGAGGCCGGTGTCGTGATCTTGGGCGCGGTTGAGGCCGACACGATCGATGTTTCGGCGACA
>RECD01000060.1 GCA_007694185.1 Planctomycetaceae bacterium | reverse complement strand
CGAGTGAGAAAGCAACCTGGCTGGCACCTTCCGTCGTTCCGCCGCAGGGCGTTGCCCCTGGGCGATCACCGTTTGTGCCGTTGACACACCGTTGGCCTAAGACGCGTGGCTATGGCGATCCGGCGGGTTGCCACGGTGGGAGGTTGGCGGGCGGGGGCCACGCCCTAAAATCAGCGGGTGCAGCCGCATCGCCTTTTCCCCTTTCCCGAGCTCACTTCACCATGTCGAACTCAGCCGCGTCCCCATCCGCCTCGACCATGCAAGCCGCTTACATTTCGGAAACCGGGTCGCCGGATGTGATTCAGTGGGGCGAATTGCCTTGCCCTGAGCCTGCGGAGGGGCAGGTATTGGTGCGGGTCGAAGCGGTTTCGGTCAACCCGATCGACACCTACATCCGCAGCGGCGCGGTGGCGATGGAATTGCCACAGCCGTTCGTCATCGGCAGCGATTTAGCGGGCGTGGTGGAACGGGTCGGGCCGGGTGTTCACGACCGCAAGCCGGGCGACCGGGTGTGGTGTTCCAACCAGGGGCTGTTGGGGCGTCAGGGGACTTTTGCCGAATTCGCTGCGGTCGATGCGCGGTGGCTGCATGATTTGCCGACCGGCGTCGCGGCGGCCGATGCGGCGGCGGTCGCCTTGGTGGGACTGACGGCCCACTTGGGGCTGTTTCGCGACGCAAAGTTGCAAGCCGGCGAGACGATTCTGGTGATCGGAGGTACCGGCGGCGTCGGCTCGATGGTCGTGCAGATGGCGAAGATCGCCGGGGCTCGGGTGATCACCACCGCGGGGTCAGATGAGAAAGTCGCCGTGGCGAAACAACTTGGGGCTGACGAAGTGATCGCCTATCACCACACGCCGATCGGGGAGGCGATCGGGCAACTCGCCCCGGATGGGGTCGAGGTCTTTTGGGAGACGCGGCGGGAGCCCGATTTTGACTTGGTGGTCGGGGCGCTCGCGCCGCGTGGGCGGATGGTGTTGATGGCCGGCCGTGACGCACGGCCGCCCTTCCCGGTCGGGCCGTTCTACGTCAAAGAATGCTCGCTCCACGGCATGGTGATGTTCAAAGCGTCGCCCGAGGAGATCGCGGCGGCCGGTCGGGACATCAACCGATGGCTGTCCGAAGGCCGGCTGCACGCACCGATCGCTCGCCGCATGCGGCTGGAACAAGCCGCCGAGGCGCACCGCCTGCAGGAGGCCGGAACGCTCCGCGGCGAAGGCGGCCTGGCGGGCAAAATCGTCCTCGAGGTCGGCTGACGCCGAGGCGATTCGGTGGCGAGCGGCTCGGTGGCGAGCGGCTCGGTGGCGAGCGGCTCGGTTGGCGAGCCGTTCGGATGGCGACTCGCGTCGAGGCTGAGCCGCTTGAACGATCGATCAACAACGGCGCGGCGGATCAGCCCGCCATGCGCGAAATCCGTTCCGTCGGATCGGCCAATTCCTGAGCCGAGGCGCGATACCGGTATTGCATCAGGTAAGCGTCTTCGACGGTGTCTTCGTAGAAATCTCGCAGGACAGAGACGGCTCGGAAACCGAGTTCCTTGAAGAACAGTTGGGCATCGAGATTCGTTTCGCGAACTTCGAGCATGATCCGGTTGCGGCGGTCGTTCGACAGCTTGCTCAGTAACTTGTTGATCATCGTCCGGCCGACACCGCTGCGGCGGAATTCGGGCGACACGGCGAAGTTGAGCACGTGCAAACGGTTCTTGTGCAATTCATAAATCATGAAGCCGACGATCCGTTCGCCTTGCTCCGCGACCATCCCGATGCAATTCCGTTGACGCAGGCAACGGATGAAATCGTCCTCCGTCCACGAATACTCGAAACTCTGACTCTCGATCGCCAGTACCGAGGGCATGTCGCGGCGAATCATCCAGCGAATGTGGGCGGCGGATGAAACGGGAACCATAGCTTGAGATGTCTGGGGCACGTCGGAACTCCTTTTCCAGCGTGAGCACTATGAACAGGAAAGGACAGCGGGCGGAAGTCTGACGTTTGGATCCAGCTCCCTGAACCCGCTGACGGCAGGATCGTCCGACCGGGTAGGTTTGTAGCAAGCGATGCCGCTCCGAGCCAAGACAGTTTGGCAAAGATTTCGGCGCAATCCTGAGTTAACGTCGCGCCAGGTGTTGCCAGCCCCGTTCGGTCGCGATGCGGCCGCGTCGGGTCCTGACGATCAGTTCGCTGCGAAGCAGGAACGGCTCGACTTCGTCTTCCAACGTATCGCTGCTGACGTTCATCGTGTGAGCGATCGCTTCCAGCCCCGCCGGGCCGCCTGCGAAGACTCGGGTCAAGGTGTCGAGGTAGGCGCGGTCCTGTTTGTCGAGCCCCAGCGTGTCGATGCCGATCATTTCTAGCGCGGCAACCGTCACGTCCGGCGTGATCCGCCCCTGAGCACGGCTTTGGGCATAATCCCGCACCCACAGCAGGCGGTTGTTCGCCAATCGCGGCGTGCTGCGGCTGCGGCGAGCGATCTCGGTGGCCGGGTCCGGCTCGACCTGGACCTGCAACTTAATCGCGTTCCGCTGGACGATCTCACGAAGTTCGTCGAGCGAGTACCAACCGACGTGTTCGCGAATCTGGAAGCGGTCCCGAAGCGGGGCACTCAACATCCCAGCGCGGGTCGTCGCGCCGATCAGCGTGAAGGGACGTAATTCTAAGTTCAACGTCCGGGCGCTGACCCCTTCGCCCAACACGATGTCGATCCGAAAGTCCTCCATCGCGGTGTAGAGGTACTCTTCGACGCTCTTGGGGATGCGATGGATTTCGTCGATGAACAACACGGATCCCTGTTCCAGATTTGTCAGGTAGGGGATCAGATCCTTAGGGGCTCGCAGCCCCGCGCCATTGGCAATTTGAACAGTCGTCCCCATCTCCGCCGGGATCACCGTCGCGAACGTCGTCTTGCCCAATCCCGGAGGGCCGTCGAACAGGATGTGCCCCAGCGGTTGGCCGCGTCCCTGTGCCGCGTCGATCGCGATCCGCAGCCGTTCGATCACATCCTGCTGGCCGACCATTTCGGTCAATTCGCGTGGGCGCAAGCCGCCGTCCTGCTCGCGGACCTTCTCTGCCGGGGCGTGAGTCGCCTCGGGTTCCGGGTCGGATGCTTGATAAATCGCTTCGCGTGCCACCGCTGGTAACCTGGGCAGAGGACTGGGGCAGGTCAACGACCGCGGGAACTCGCCGACCCCACCGGTTCGCTGATGTCAACTTAACGAACCGGTCTGCTGGAGGCGAGCGGAGATCGGGAGCCGCGGGCGTCGTGCCACGCGTCATGGCGAATCGGGCGCCAGGCGTCCAGCGGGCGTCCCGTCGCGAAGCGGGCGGGGCTGCGGTTATCTTTTGACGAACCGCCAGCCGTTTCCGCTTCATATTGCTGCTTGCCGTCGTTGCCGTCCCCGATGCCTGACATGCCGCCTGACATGCCGCCTGACATGCCGCCAATCTCAACTCACGAAAGCCCCAACGGCTCCTTCCCATCCGCATCCGCAGCGACGGACGCCGAATCACAGTCTGCCAGACTCGTCCACGCCGACCGGGTGCATCACTGGCACGGCTTCACGCAGATGGCCGATTACGAGTCGCTGGTGATCGAGCGGGCCGAAGGGAATTGGTTGATCGATTCCGCCAGCCGCCGGTTGCTGGACGGGGTCAGCAGCTTGTGGTGCAACGTTCACGGGCATCACCGCCCCGAGATCGATCGGGCGATCATCGAGCAATTGGGACGCGTTGCCCACGTCACTTCGATCGGCATGGGCTGCGACACGACGGCCTGTTTGGCCGAGCGTTTGGCGGGGCTGACTCCCGGCGATTTGGATCACGTCTTCTTCAGCAGCGACGGGTCATCGGCTGTCGAAGCCGCGATCAAGATGGCGATTCAGTACTGGCATTCGGTCGCTCGCCAGTCGGGTCGCCCGGAGTTGGCTACCAAGACGCGTTACCTCGCATTCGGTTCCGCCTACCACGGCGACACGACCGGTGCCGTTTCGCTGGGCGACATCACCCATTTCCATCGTTTGTTTCGACCGATCCTGTTCGAACCGCTGCGTGGGCCGTGTCCCGACAGCTACCGATTGCCGGCGGGGGTCGAGCCGGCCGATTTGCTCGAGCACCATGCTCAGCAATACGAGTCGCTGATCAGCCGCCATGCGGGGGAACTCGCCGCCGTCGTTTTGGAGCCGTTGATCCAAGCCGCCGCCGGCATGATCCTTCATCCCCCCGGTTTGCTCGCCCGCATCCGCCAGGCGTGTGACCGTCATGAAGTGCTGCTGATCGCGGACGAGGTCGCCACCGGGTTCGGCCGGACCGGGCGGCTGTTCGCCTGCCAACATGAGGGGGTCGTGCCGGACATCCTCTGTCTCGGCAAGGGGCTGACGGGCGGCTACCTGCCGATGGCCGCGACGGTCGCCCGGCGGCACTTGTTCGACGCGTTCCTTTCGCCACGGGCTGACAACCGGCAATTCTTTCACGGGCACACCTTCGGCGGCAACCCGCTGGCCGCCGCCGCGGCACTCGCTTCGATCGAACTGTTCGAAACCGATCGGGTTTGGGAATGCCTGCCGGGGAAGATCCAGCGGCTAGCCGCTGGACTTCGGCCGCTCGGCGACGTGCCGATCGTCGGCGACGTCCGGCAACTCGGGATGATGGTCGGCATCGAGTTGGTCGCTGACAAGTCGACCCGCGAGCCTTTCCCGAGCGAGTGGGAAATCGGCAACCGGGTCTGCGAACTGGCGATGCAGGACGGTGTCTGGATCCGGCCGCTGGGTGACGTCGTCGTGCTGATGCCGCCCCTGTCGATCACGCTCAAGGAACTCGATCTGCTGACCCGTTCGGTCCGCACCGCGATCGACCGGGTCGCTGCCAGCTTGGCACCCGGCGCGTGATTTTCCGCGACGTTGGCGTTGTGTGAAATCACCATTTTTCACCTAACCCGTTTTCTGCAAAGGACTTGTGGGCCGTGTTTCGATTGCGGCACGCTGGTTGCTGGTAGGGGATGCGATTGGCTAGCCGTCTGCCATCGTCGACTGAGTCCGGGGATCGCTTCCTGCCCATTGGGGTGGGGCATTGAGATCCGGGGTTCGAGGCGTTCGAGGCGAGTCGCCAAGCAGAAAACTTCCATCATTCGCAGCGAAACGAAACAGGAGAGAGACGTCGTGGCAAAGCAGATCGTTTTTGACGACGACGCCCGCGGGCCGTTGTTGGCCGGGGTGAGCAAGTTGGCGCGAGCCGTTCGGAGTACGCTCGGCCCACGCGGCCGCAACGCGGTCCTGGACAAAGGTTGGGGCAGCCCCAAGGTGACCAAGGACGGCGTGACCGTGGCCGAGGACATCGAATTGGACGACCCGATCGAGAACTTGGGTGCCCAGTTGGTGAAGGAAGCGGCGAGCAAGACCAACGATGTCGCGGGCGACGGCACGACGACCGCCACGATCATGGCCGAGGCGATTTTCCGCGAAGGGCTGAAGGCGGTCGCCAGCGGCGCCGACCCGATGGCCCTCCAGCGTGGCGTCCAGAAGGCGGTCGCTTTGGTGATGGCTGAAATCTCGAAGATGGCCAAGCCGATCGACGAGAAGAACAAGGCCGACATCAAGATGGTCGCGACGATCGCCGGGAACAACGACCCCGAGATCGGCCAAGTGTTGGCGGACGCCTTCACCAAAGTCGGCAAGGACGGCGTGATCACGGTCGAAGAAGGCCGTTCGAACGAAACCTACGTCGACGTCGTCGAGGGGATGCAGTTCGATCGCGGTTTCTTGTCGCCCCACTTCGTGACGAACCAGGACGAAGTGACGGTCGAGTTCGACGATTGCTACGTGCTGTTGTTCGAAGAAAAGATCAGCTCCAACAAGAAGTTGATCCCGCTGTTGGAAGCGGCCAGCAAGTCGTCCAAGCCGTTGTTGATCATCGCCGAAGACCTCGAAGGCGAAGCGTTGGCGACGCTGGTCGTCAACAAGATGCGGGGCATCCTGCAGATCGCCGCGGTCAAGGCCCCCGGTTACGGCGATCGCCGCAAAGCGATCCTCGGAGACATCGCCGTGCTCTGCGGCGGTCAAGCGATCTTCAAAGATCTCGGCATCGATCTGGAAAGCGTCAAGTTGACCGACTTGGGACGGGCCAAGAAGGTCCGGATCACCAGCGAAGCGACGACGATCGTCGGCGGCGCCGGCAAGAAGGACGCGATCCAAGCTCGGGTCGCTCAGATCCGTCGCGAGATCGACAACACCGACAGCGATTACGACCGCGAGAAGCTGCAAGAGCGGCTCGCCAAGTTGGTCGGCGGCGTCGCCCAGATCAACGTCGGTGCGGCGACCGAAACCGAAATGAAGGAACGCAAGGCGTTGTTGGATGACGCCCGCGCCGCGACCCAAGCGGCCCTCGAAGAAGGGATCGTTCCCGGTGGCGGCACCGCGTTGCTGCGTTGCCGACCCGCAGTCGACAAGCTGCTCGCCGCCACCCAAGGGGACGAATCGTTCGGCGTCCGGATTATCCGCAACGTGCTCGATTACCCGATGCGGGCGATCGCGAACAATGCCGGATTGGACGGGGCCGTGGTCGTCAATCGCGTGCTCCAGATGAAGGGCAAGAACGACGGTTACGATGCCAACGCCGAGTCGTATTGCGACCTGGTTCAAGCCGGTATCGTCGACCCGGCCAAGGTCGTCCGGACCGCGTTGACTAACGCTGCCAGCGTCGCCGGATTGCTGCTGACGACCGATTCCTGCGTCGTCGAAATCCCGGTCGAAGAAGAAGAAGGCGGCCACGACCATGGCCATGACCACGGCATGGGAGGAATGGGCGGCATGGGTGGCATGGGTGGCATGCCAGGAATGGGCGGCATGGGCGGCATGCCAGGAATGATGTGATCGATTCCCGTTCGGTTGCCTAGCCGGCTGATGGTCGGCCGTGCCGGTTTCGCCGGTGCCTCATATTCAGATAGCGATCGGGCGGTCGCAACCTTGCCCGTCCGGTCCATCCCAGATCGATTTTCCAATCAAATTTCAATCAAGACATCTCAGTTAGGATTTCAGAAACATGGCCAAAATCAACTTGCGTCCCCTCGATGACCGGATCGTCGTTCAGCCTTCGGAAGCCGAAGAAACCACTGCGGGCGGGATCGTGTTGCCCGACTCGGCTCGGGAAAAGCCCCAGCGTGGCACGGTGGTCGCTGTCGGCCCCGGCAAGCTGCTGGACAGCGGCAACCGAGGGGAATTGAGCGTCGCGGTCGGCGACGTGGTGATCTACGGTCGCTACGGCGGCAGCGAGGTCGAAGTCGACGGCAAGGAACTCAAGATCCTCCGCGAAAGCGACATCTTGGCGAAATTGCTGTAAGCCGTACGGACAACCTTCTCGGGGCTTGGCGGGATGACTCGCGAGGCCCCGAGATCGATGGGCTTTCGGGGTCGATTCGCCGCGAGCTCACATCACCGCCCAAACCAAGATTCATCAAGGAGTCACGCACGTGGCAAAACAATTGCTTTTCGACGACCATGCCCGAGCCCGTATGTTGGCTGGCGTGGACAAATTGGCCGATGCCGTCGCGGTCACGATGGGGCCGACCGGCCGCAACGTGATCATCAACAAGTCGTTCGGTGGCCCGACGGTCACCAAGGACGGCGTGACGGTCGCGAAGGAAATCGAATTGGAAGACCGATTCGAGAACATGGGCGCCAAGTTGGTCATCGAGGTGGCTCAGAAGACGAGCGACCTGGCTGGTGACGGCACGACGACGGCGACCGTGTTGGCCCGGGCGATCTTCCGCGAAGGTTTGCGTAACATCGTCGCCGGCAGCAACCCGACCGCGATCCGCCGCGGGATCGAAAAGGCGGTCCAGGCCGCTTCGAGCAAGTTGGTGGAGATGGGTCAGCCCGTTTCTAGCAAAGAACAGGTCGCCCACGTCGGCGCGATCTCGGCCAACAGCGATCCGGCGATCGGCAACCTGCTGGCTGACGCCCTGGAACGGGTCGGCAAGGACGGCGTGATCACGGTCGAAGAGGGCAAGAGCCGCGAGACCGAAGTCGAGTACGTCGACGGGATGCAGTTCGACAAAGGCTACATTTCGCCGTATTTCATCACCGACGCTTCGACGATGGAAGCTTCGCTGGCCGACGCGCTGATCCTGTTGTATGACAAAAAGATCAGCAACATCCGCGAATTGGTGCCGTTGCTCGAGAAGTCGGCTCAGACCGGCCAGCCGCTGTTGATCATCGCCGAAGACGTCGACGCGGAAGCGTTGACGTTGCTGGTGGTGAACAAGCTGCGTGGCACACTGAACGTCTGTGCCGTCAAGGCACCCGGCTTCGGCGACCGCCGCAAGGCGATGCTGGGCGACATCGCGACGCTGACCGGCGGCACGCTGATCAGCGAAGATCTCGGCATCCAGTTGGAAAACATCACGCTGGAACACCTCGGCCGCGCCAAGAAGGTCACCGTGTCGAAGAACGACACGACGATCGTCGAAGGTGGCGGTTCGCGTGCGGAGATCGACAAGCGGGTCAGCCAAATCCGTGCTCAGATCGATCAGACCGACAGCGAGTACGACAAGGAAAAGTTCCAGGAACGCTTGGCGAAGCTGGCCGGCGGCGTCGCCGTGATCCGTGTCGGTGCCGAAACCGAGATGGAAATGAAGCAGACCAAGGCCCGTTTGGAAGACGCCTTGCACGCCACCCGCGCGGCGGTCGAAGAAGGGATCCTGCCCGGCGGCGGTGTCGCTCTGGTCCGTTGCTACGAAGCGGTCGAAGCGGCTCGGAAGTCGGCTAAGGGTGACGAGAAGATCGGCGTTTCGATCGTCTTGAACGCCCTCGCCGCCCCGATGCGCCAAATCGCCGACAACGGCGGCTTGGACGGTGCGGTTGTCGTCGATGAAGTTCGCCAAAAGGCGGCCCACATCGGCTTCGATGCCTTCGCTGGCAAGTACGTCGACATGCTCAAGGCCGGCATCATCGATCCGGTCAAGGTCGTCCGCACCGCGCTGGCGAATGCCGGTAGCATCGCCGGGCTGCTGTTGACGACCGAAGCGATGGTCACCAACTTCGACAAGGAAGACAAGGCCAAGCGTGCGGTCGAAGGCGTCGTCTCCTAAGGACGGCCCTGCTGCCGAGCACGTTGATTTTCGTCCGCCCGCTGGCTACCAGCTGGGCGGACTTTTAACGATCGGCGGGACGCGATCGGGACCGAACGTTCCCGGTCGGCCCGGCCGGTCGATTTCGATTCCGCCAGCGCCCGAGTTGTCCCCGTTTCATGGCCGAAAAGCGAGACTATTACGAAGTATTGATGGTCAACCGAACGGCGACCAAGGTGGAAATCGATCGGGCTTATCGCAAAATGGCGATCAAGTACCATCCCGACAGCAACCGGGATGACCCCGACGCCTCGGACAAGTTCAAGGAATGCAGCGAGGCCTACGAGGTTCTGACCGACGCAGAAAAACGTGCCCGCTATGACCAGTTCGGTCACGCCGGGTTGAACGACAGCGGCCCGCAATTCCAGGATTTCGATTCGTTCGGCGACATCTTCGGCGACGTGCTGAACGACTTTTTCGGCACCGGTGGCGGACGCACTCGCCGCGACGGCAGACGCCGCGTGACCCGCGGAGCAGACCTCCGCTGCGACGTCACGCTAACGCTCGAGGAAGCGGCCCGCGGTGTCACCAAGGACCTGTCGTTCCGGCGACACGCTCCCTGCGAACCGTGCGGCGGTTCCGGTGCGGCTCCCGGCAGCCAGCCGATTACCTGCGCGACCTGTGGCGGCCGTGGTCAAGTGATCCAATCGAACGGCATCTTGAGGATGCAGACGGCTTGCCCGTCCTGCCGCGGTTCGGGAAAGTCGATCAGCCAGCCTTGTTCTGAATGCCGAGGCAAGGGATTGGTCAGCGAAAAGGCGACGCTGACCGTCGACATTCCTGCCGGCGTCGACAACGGCATGCGAGTCCGTTTGCAGGGTGAGGGGGAAGCGAGTCCCGATGGCGGGCCGCGTGGCGATTGCTACTGTTTCATCACCGTCCGGCCTCACGAACTGTTTCGCCGCGAAGGTTCCAACCTGGTCCTGCAACTGCCGATTTCCTACACCCAAGCCGCACTCGGCGCCGACATCGAAGTCCCGACGTTGGAGGGCCGCAGCCCGTTGCGGATCGAGCCGGGCACTCAGAGCGGTGACGTGTTCCGCGTTCCCGGCCGCGGGATCGTCCAACCCGGCCGTCGACAACCGGGCGATTTGCTGGTCCAAACCGTGATCGAAGTCCCCAAGAAATTGTCCGAATCGCAAGCCAAATTGCTCCGGCAACTCGCCGAACTCGATCACGAGTCGGTGTTGCCCGCGCACAAATCGTTCTTTGAAAAGCTGAAAAACTTCTTCGACCCCGAAACGCCGGCTTCCACCTAGACTTTGGCGTCCGACCGTTTCCACGTTCCAACCCCCAGTTCCTTTCCGTGTCCAGCCAATATCCCGAATTCGATCCGGCATCCGACCCGATCGACAAAGCTGCGGCCGATTCCCGCGATGATGATCGCCGGCACGATTGGCAGGTCGATGACGAGAGCGATGACCCGCTTCACGACGACCCGCGCGAACGGCATTCACGTCAGATCGATGACGCGCTGGACGCGTTGGAAGCCGGCGACGAAAATGGGGCAGACCCCGAACCCGAATCGGTGGATGAGGCGGTGAGCCGGATGCAACGCGAAGTCGAACAAGCCCACCAGCGGGTGCTGATCGCCCAGGCCGAGCTGGAAAATTTCCGCAAACGGACCCGCAAGGATTACGAAGATCAGATTCGCTTCGCCGCCCTGCCGCTGGTCGAAGACCTGCTGCAAGTTCGCGATAACCTGCTGCGGGCATTGGAGGCATCCGAAGCTTCTTCCGCGACGATCGAAGGGATCCGCGACGGCGTCGACATGGTCGCCAAACAACTCGATGGTATCCTGGCGAAGCACGGCATCCAGCCGATCGTTGCCGTGGGCGAACCGTTCGATCCGAATGTACACCAGGCGATCGCCCAAGCCCCCAGTCCCGAACACGAAGCCGGCCGGGTCGCGATCGAAGCGACCACCGGTTTCCAGTTGCACGGCCGAGTCATCCGCCCCAGCCAGGTGGTGGTCAGCACCGGTGAGCCGGCTGCCCCGACCGGTTAACGACAGCAGAGGCCGTCTGACGACACCAGAGGCCGTCTGACGACACCAGAGGCCGGTTGATACCGGCTGCCTCCGTTTTTGCCACCCCGTCCGCGCTCCTAACCGTCTTGTTCGGTCCGCCCGTTCATTGCCCCATTCAACCTTCGAGTGCGTTCACGATGCCGACTTACGACTACGAATGCCAAGCCTGCAATCACACCATGGAAGTGTTCCAGGGCATCAACGACCCGGTCAAAAAGAAATGCCCCGCTTGCGGCAAAAATCGGCTGAAGCGACTGTTCGGTACCGGGGCCGCGATCGTCTTCAAAGGGAGCGGGTTCTATCAGACCGATTACCGCAGCGAGGGATACAAGAAGGCCGCCAAGGCCGACAAGGCGGCTGGCGAACCGAAGTCGGGCGAATCGAAGTCGGGTGAAGCCAAATCAGGCGATTCCAAAGGGGCCTCCTCCACACCGGCCGCCAATTCATCGCCCAAGTCCGGCGAATCGAAGTCGTCTTCCAAGTCGGACTGACCCCGCTCGCTCGCTCTGCCCTTCAGGTCGCCATGCCGCTGCAAAACCTTTCCGTCCGTGTCGAACCCGGCCAGGAAACACGCTGCGACCTGATCGTCCGCGACCTGACAGCCCTCTCCCGACGCCTCGTCCGTGGCCTGTTCGACCACGGCTGCGTCCGGGTCAACGGCCGGCCCTGCTCGGACCTGGGCGTACGCGTTCACGCCGGCGATTGGGTCAGCGTCGAGTTCGATCCCCACAACGGCTTCAAACCTAAAAAGCAGGTTTGGGACGATCGTTCGTTTTCCTTGATTCACGAGGACGAACACTTCGTCGTCGTCGACAAGGCGGCCGGGGTGTTGACCGTGCCGACCGATGGGGGCAACGAGAACTCACTGGTCGAACGGGTTTCGCTCTACCTCAGTCACTCCAAACGCAAGAAGTTGGCCCACGTCGTCCATCGGCTCGATCGCGAAGTCAGCGGCCTGCTGGTGATGGCCAAACACGAAGCGGTAGCGGACGCGCTGATCGAACAGTTCAAGAAACGCAAACCCGAACGGGTCTACGCCGCGATCACGATCGGCTTGCTCACCCAGGACGTCGGGACCTTCCGGTCTCACCTGGCGACCGGCAAAAACCTCGATCGGTTCTCCGCACCCGCATCGGACGACACCGAACTGGCGATCACCCACTACGAGCTCGTCCGCCGACTGGAAGACACCAGCCTGCTCGATGTCCGATTGGAAACCGGCCGCCGCAACCAAATCCGCGTCCACTTGGCTGAAGCGGGGCACCCCGTGCTGGGCGACCCGCGATACGGCCGCAAAGAAAGCTCCCATCCACGCTGGACCCGCAAACGGCTGGCCCTGCACGCCCGCAGCCTGGCGCTCGATCATCCGGTTTCCGGCGAGCCGTTGACATTCGAATCGCCGCTGCCGCGAGCCTTCGTCGAGTTCCTGCGGCGTTATCCGAAGGACAACCCCGCTCGCCCGGACGGGGATGCCCCGAATGTCGCCGCCGATAGCCCGGGGTAATCGCGAATCGCGAGTTCCTCTGCACGGCGCCCCAGCCTGACGCATCGGCTTGAGCACCACGACAGATTCCATCCCGCAACTTGAACCCGCAAGTCAACACCCCGTTGGCCGGCTCCGTGGATCATTCCGAAATGATCCTGCTGAAGTCCTTGCCTACGGGAATGACGAAGGCGAAAGTCGAGCAACAGCGAGACGAGCTTTTCTTACCGGTCGGTAGTCGTCACACGGCGCAGCCCCACAGGAGGGCAGGCTGGTCACTTTTGATTCAGACGCTTTCCAGCATGGCCTGAATGGCACGGCGACTCAATTCGGCGCCGGTTTTCGCGCCCAGTTTACGTTTGATGTTTTCGCGATGGGTGTCGATCGTGTGCGTGCTCAAGAAGAGTTGTTCGGCGATCGCACCGGTCGTGAGTCCCGCCCCGATCAGCCGAAAAATTTCTAGTTCCCGGTCGGATAGGAGTTCGATCGGGTTTTGCGTTTCGCTGCGCTTGCCCAAGGCCTGCGACACCAAACGCTGAGTCATTTCTTCGCTCACGTATCGTTCGCCCTTCATCACCACCCGGATGGCATCGATGATCGTCTTATCCGATTCTTGTTTATTGACATAGCCGTTGGCCCCGGCCCGCATCGCCCGTTCCGCATACAGAGACTCCTGAAACGCGGACACCATCAACATCTTCACTTTCGGGTCGACCGCCTTGATCCGTTTGACGAGTTCGATCCCGTTTCCCTGTTTCAGGGCGATGTCGATGGTAACCACGTCGGGATTAAGTTGCCGAAAGGCCTCGAAGGCTTGTTCTTCGGTTGACGCGTCACCACAGACCTCCATGTCGAGCTGAGAAGAAATCCGCATCTTCAAGCCGTCCCTCATCATCGGATGATCGTCCACGATCAAGATCCGTGTCGCCGCATTCAGCTTCTTCATTGCATAGCATCCGTTATTGGGATAACACATCGTATCGTCATGCCCGGGCCGTTGTTGCGATCAATTTGCAAAATCCCGCCGAGCAGACTCGTGCGGTATTCCATGATGCGCAACCCCATTCCTCGACCCGCGGCGACATTTTCATGCCTCGTTTGCGGGTCGATGCCGATGCCGTTGTCGCGGACTTCGAGGGCGATTTGCTTGTCCTGCTGAGAAAGCGAAATTCGCACCTCGCTAGCCTGGCCATGCTGCAACGCGTTGCCAAGGGATTCCTGAGCGATGCGGTAAAGTTGTGTGGCGATCAGGTTGTTGGGGATAGAACTCGCACCCGAGGACTCGAAGAAACAACTAACCTGTTCCAACTCGTTGGTTGTCGTCGCCAGTTCGGCGAGCGCTGACCGCAATCCCTCGGCGTCGATCTGGACCGGCATGATGCCGTGCGAAAGCTTGTGAACGTTCTGGTTCGCTTTCTTTAAACCGCTCAACAGCCTGTCCGCGATCTGCGTGAGCTTTTCGAAAATTTCGTTTTCCACTACCCGATCCCGACTGCTTTCGGTACCGGACCGCACCGACGTATCCAACAACTCACACAACGCGCCGGCGAACAGCGTCAACCCCGTCAACTCTTGCTGAGTCCCGTCGTGCAATTCCTGACCGATGCGGCGCTGCTCATCGGTGGCGATTTCCAAAATATGTGCCTGCAACTTCCTGCGTTCGGAAATGTCTCGTAAAATCCCGGTAAACAGCCCCAGATGGTCCACCCTGCCGATCACGAGGTCGATGGGAAAGGTGCTGCCGTTTTTGCGCCGCGCGACGGATTCCCTGACGTTCCCCATGCTTTGCGCCTGTTGGTGCTCGACGAAGTCATCAAGGCTGAAATGTTTCTGGTTGCCGTCGATCGCCGGTATCAGCAGCGAGACGTGCTCCCCGATGAGTTCGGTTCGCTCGTAACCGAACAGGCTTTCGGTAGCCCGGTTGATGGTGTCTATCCTGCCCTCTTTGTCGATGGTGAAGATCGCGTCCGCGGCGGTATCCAGGATGGCCGCCATCCGTTCGGTACTTTCATGCAGTGCCGCAACGAATTCGGCATCTGCCTGTCGCTTAATCTCCTCGGCGTGCTTGCGTTGGGTCAGGTCGACAAAGGTGATCACGACGCCGCCCAGATGATGATCGATCGTGCGGTAGGGCAGCGCCCTGCGCAAATAATACCGTCCGTCCTCCGTTCGGATCTCTTGTTCAATGGGAGTAAGGCTGTTCAACACAAGCTGGCATTCATTAAGCATTTCGTCAGGCGGAAACCTCGGCGCGATATCTCGCAACGGCCGTCCGATGTCGGTGAACCGCAGGTTCAACAACGCGGTCGTCGGCGGGGTGAACCGTTTGATGATGAAATCGTTATCGATGAAGAGCGTCGCGATCTCGGTGCTGGACATCAAATTGATCAGGTCATCTTTGGTCTCATCCAACTCGGTAACTTTATTCTTCAGTTGGCAGTTGACCGTTTCCAACTCTTCGTTGAGCGACTGTAACTCCTCTTTCGATGTCTCCAATTCTTCATTAGCAGATTGGAGCTCCTCGTTTACCGACATGATTTCTTCGTTCGAGGTTTTGAGCTCCTCGGTCGAACCCTCCATCTCCTCGATCGTGGAATGCAACTCCTCACTCAGCGATCTCAATTCGAATTCGAGTTGGCGCACCAACGGAGAGTCTTCGCCAATGAAGGAATCCGCGGTGCTGGAACCGGCGACCGCAACGCCGTCCGAATCGATCGTTTGCCATGGGTCACGATCTTGAAACGTGACCAACATCAGCCCTTCGGCCTCTTTGGGCTCGGTCAGCGGCCTGACGGTGATCACGCAATGGACGTAGCGTCCGTCGCGTTTCACGCGGGCCGCGGTCTCGACCACCAACCGGCCATCACGAATCGCGTCGTTGCAAGTGATGCAAAGCTGTGTCCGCAGACCGGGGCGAGTCATCGCCAGCAGATCCTTGGTCAGTTCCCCCATGGGGAACTTCAAATAGTTTACCAACGGCCCGGTCAGGTACAGGATTTCATATTTGCGATTGATCAACACCGACGCCGGGGCGAACTCGTCCAGAACCAATTGTTCAGCCAGCTCCTTGAGGCCACTGCGGCGCAGCCCGGGACGCACGCCGCGAGGCCGCACGTTGCGGCGTTCATCGGCTATGACGAGCGGGATGCCGATCAGGTCACGACGTGACGGCCCGATCCTGCGATAGACTCGCCATTTCTTCGAAATGGTTTCGAACAGGTCGTTCATCCCGGAAATGGTTTCGGAAGGCCCCAGCAGCATATAGCCGTCGATCACCAGAGAGAAGTGTAACAAGGCGATCACTTTCTGCTGCAATTCAGGTTCCAGGTAGATCAGCAGGTTGCGACAGGAGATGAGGTCTAGTTTTGAGAACGGCGCATCACCGATCAGGTTCTGATGTGAGAATACGATCGATTCGCGGAGTTGCTTATTGATCCGATAGTGACTGTCATCCACCAGGGTGAAGAAACGCTTCAATCGTTCGGGTGAAACGTCGCTGACGATGCTGGCAGGAAACACGCCGACTCGGGCGAATTCGATCGCGTCGTCATCGATATCGCTGGCGAAAACCTGCACGCGAACCTCGGTGCCGGCTTCCGGCTTCCCGTCTTTTCGGTGGTGCCGCTCGCCTTTGCCGCCCCCGTCCTCCGCCTCCCCGCTCGCGGTTGTCTCTTTTTCGCCGGTCGCCGCAGGGCCATCCGGGGAGCGACTCGGATGCGAAGAAATGCCTTCGAGCAATAACATGGCGATCGAATAAGCTTCTTCGCCTGTCGCGCAACCGGGCACCCAGACTCGGATCGGCAAATCGCCGTTATGCCGGGCGATCAATGCCGGGATCACCTCCTGTTCAAGCACACGGTAAGCCTCCGGGTCACGGAAGAACGCGGTGACACTTATCAACAAATCTTTATAAAGTGCGGTGGCCTCTTCCGGCCGCTTGTGCAACAACTCGAGATAGTGTGCCATGCTATCGACATGCGCCAAGCTCATTCGCCTTTCGATGCGACGCAGCACCATCGCTTTACGGTAAGAGCGAAAGTCGTACTTCGTTCGCGACTGCAAAACGGTTAGGACTTGGTTCAGCAGGTCGGTCGACTCGGCGGACGGCGGGGCCGTCTTTCCGGCGTTGCTCAAGTAGGGCTGTTCGACGTAATCTAACAGCGCAGCAGGCATCTTTTCTGGGGGCAACACGCAGTCGATCTGGCCCGTCGCGATCGCGCTCTGTGGCATCTGGTTATATTCGGCGGTATCGGGCTGTTGCGCCATCGTCATGCCGCCCGCCAGTTTGATTTCGCGGACACCCAAAGCGCCGTGGCTGCCCGTGCCCGAAAGTACGATCCCGATCGCGCGTTCCGACTGGTCCTGGGCCAGCGACCGCAAAAAGAAATCGATCGAGGTCCGCCAGCCATGTTGGTGGGGGGGAACACTGAGTTGCAATTGCCCGTCGGAGATGGCCAGGAATTTGTTGGGCGGGATGATGTAGACGTTGTTGACTTCGACCGGCATGCCTTGTTGAGCTTCGATAACTGGCATCGGCGTCAACTTGCTCAACAACCCCGCCATCAAACTCTCATGGCTCGGGTCGAGGTGCGGGATCAGCACTAAGGCCACCCCGCTGTCGGCGGGCATCGCACTGAAAAACTTCTTGAACGCACCGAGCCCGCCGGCCGAAGCGACGATCCCGACGATCGGAAAACCGACATTTGTTTCCTGATCCGCGATTTCCGACATACTTTCCGCCCTTCCTTCGTTCGGCGTGATGTGCAACCGACCGTGTATTTTATCACCTGTCGTTAATCATCGATAGCCCAAAGGTATGTCTTTTGGGGGGCGACGGCCTTCACGACGGGCGAAGTCGCAGGCCTTGATCATTAGCAAATGACGACAGTAGAATTCAATCGCACACCCGGAACGACGCGACCCACCGCGATACCCGGGACCGTCAACCCGCCAGCAAGCCGGTTTTACTCATTCGGCATGGCGGAATCCGCCATGCCGAAGTGGCTTGATGCTCGATTCCAGTTTTTCTTTACCGAGGTGACAATTTCAAACATCGAGCGACACGGGCCGAATGTCGTCAAGGTTTCGTTGGTGAAGTGAAGGATAACATAATGCGAGTGATGATAGCCGGTGCGGATATAAGCACTTTGAGTAGCGTGGAGTCGTACTTATCGAACCTCGGACATGTGTCAACGATCGCGCGAAACGGATCGGAATGCAGAGCTGGCCTCAGCAAATTCGCTCCCGATCTGCTGGTCATGGAACTGAACGTCTTTTGGAGCGGATACGAAGGGGTGATGGCGACGTTGATTGACGATCCCCAGTTGAACGAAATTCCGGTAGTGTTTTTTACCGAATTTTTTGAGCAATCTCCGCTTGAGGAAAACCCCCGCATCATCGCCCAGCTCAAGCATCCGTTTCAAACTCAGGAATTATCCAGGCTGCGGCTGTTGCTTGACGAGATGGAAGCAGCTCGGGCCGTGAACTCGCTCTGCCTGAAACAACGGGGGCAACTCCCTGCCAATTGCCAAAAGGCGTAACCGGCCCCTCGATCGGTCGGGGATCCGGGCGGTTCATCGGCGACACCCGTTCGAGGAATTGGTCGATAGCGTGTTGGGCTGTCGACTCAGCAAGCAGTCTCGCGCGAGCAGCTAATCCCTAATCCCGCGAAAGGCTTTGCGGAGGGTGACGATCGATCGCGGGCGGCAAGTCGATTTCGCAGGGGACCAGGGCAAGGCGGACGCGAAGCGTTGTCAAGGACAATTTAAACTTGTGTCGAGCGGTTTCGGCCCTGCGGTTTAAACTTCGGGAGTGATGGCCGCGCCCGCGGCAGCCTGAACGGTAAAAACGAAGGCGGCATTTTTTGGGGCAAATTAGCTGGCGGAGTAAGGTAGCGACACGGCGCAAGCCGTCCGGTACTTCGGCGATGGCAATACCGGAGGTCTTGCGCCCCTTCGGTAACCTGGCGACGAACGCGGCCAGCCGCTGGTGTTTGTTTTGCCGACGGACACCTGTCGGCATGCTTATCCGTCGCGATTCGGCTGTGGCAAACATCCCGCTTTGCGGTTAATTGTCGGCGACGCGAGCGATCCTGGCATTGATCTGTTTGACGATCGTCAGCGGCAACGGTCCGGCGCGAAGCGCGGCCACGTTTTCCGCCAAATGCTGAGGGTTGCAGGTGCCGACGATCACGGTGTGGCAAGCGAGATTCGATAAGGTACACCGCAGGATCAGGTCGGCGGGTGATTGGGAGGGGGCGAGAAAGTCTGCCAGGCCAGCCGCTTGCCAAACGTCGTTCAATTGCGGCCGTTGGATTTCGGCTTCCGGGCCGCCTTGTGCGATCCCGCCGCGAATGATGATTCCCGCCCCCTTCGCCGCGGCCCGCTCGATCCACGGCTCGTGGCCAGGGGCTAAGACCGAGTAGGGCAATTGGAACGTTTCGAACGCATCAAGTTCGATCAGGTCGGCGACCTTGGGCAACGACGTCGAGATGCCGATGTGGCGAACGAGCCCCGAGCGCCGAAAATCTCCCAGCAACTCGATCAAGCCGCCACGCGTCAACGTTTCGGCGTCGCCGCCATGAAATTGCAACAGGTCGATGTGATCGGTTTGCAATCGCCGCAGACTCGTTTCGAGATTCCCGCGGATGACTTTCTCGTCCCAGACGTGATCGAGTTCCAGATGGTCTTCCCGCTGGGTGTAGACGCAGCCGCACTTGGTCGCCAAGAAGTACTCGTCGCGGCGGTGTCCGATGTACTTGCCGATCCGCTCTTCGCTCAGCCCATAGTCAGGTGACGTGTCGATCAGGTTGATGCCGGCATCGAGGACCGCGTTGAGAATCCGTTCGGCGTCCGGGTCACTGACCACCCGCACGCCCCAGGTCCGCGGCCCACGCAACCCCATGCTGCCGTAGCCCAAGCGAGAAACCTTTAATCCGGTCTTGCCAAGGGTGGTAAACATGCCGTCGTCGGTGGGAAGTCGAGGATTTTCGCGTGACTGTCGCGTGGACGCGCAACCGGGATTTTGCGGCCGAGACCGGTAAGCCCTGTCGGCGACCAAGCCCCCGGGTGGGGGCAAGCGAAAAACCGAGTCGGGGGCTCAGGCGGGGGACCATTTTGAGAAGAACGAACGGACCGCGTGCCCGAACTCAAAATCGGCTTCGTGCCGTCGGCCTTGTGCTTCGAATTCTTCGATGCCGGCCAGTTGGCTGAGCCGTGCATCGGGTGTTTGTAGCGACACCGGTTGGCCGGCGGCTTGCGTGACGATCCGTTCGATCTTGCTGGGCGTCAACTGGTCCGGTGTCAATTGGGTTCGCGTCAATCCCAGCCTACGCCAGGCGGGCCGGTCGGCGGAATGATTCAGGGACGCCTGATCCGCCGAGGAGTTCGAACCGACCGACCGCAGAGGAGCGGTCTCACTCGCGACCGTTGGCGAATCGGCGGCGTGACCCGCTTTGGCGTACGATGCCGGCAAATAGATCGCTCCGGTGTAGAAGTCGACCACGAACGCGATCACCCCGGGCACAAAGAAGAAGACCAACCCCAACCCGTTCAGCCCGGCGACCTTCCAGTCGATCTGGCCGTTGTGGCGTTGGCCCCGGCGTTCGCCATGCAACAGCGTGCCGCAACCGGTCAGCGTGCAGACCGACCCGCTAAGGCCGATTTGTGCCACTAAATGGCAGAGGAAGTGCCGACGCCGCATCGATGATCCTCGGCCCTGCTGGAGTTCGTCCACCCCAATTGGGGAACGCTAATCGATCCGGTCGCACCGGTTCTACGGGGTCTATCGGTTCACAACGCCCGCAGCCGTGAGCGGTGAAGGGAAAAAGTTTCCGCGGCATTTCGACCGAACTGCCGGAGAACAGGTGACTCTCGTCGGGAGAACGGCGTGACCTGGCAATCCGCGTTCACGCGATCGCAGCAAGCGGTCGGGGACCTTTCGTCGAAGCGTCAGATTTTGCCACGGCGGAATGGCACAGCCGTTTTCGGCGGGGCGGGCGAAGTGGGGTGAGACCGGTGCAGGCGGCGGGATGGGTGCCGGTTAACATCGCGCGGGAAATATCTGTCGCCACATCCACGCTCTGGCGAGCGTAGCTACCGTCGCCAGACGGTGGCCGTACCCAAC
>RECD01000055.1 GCA_007694185.1 Planctomycetaceae bacterium | reverse complement strand
CATTGGCCAGCGGAAGATGCCATCGGCCGCTGGGGACAAAAGTCGCTGTGGCGTGCAGGGGCGAGGGTTTTGTTTGGCTGAACCGATGGGTTGGGCGCGGCAGAGGCAATGCTGATTGAGGCTTGCGATTCGATTCGATTTGGGCAGCGATTGCGAAATGGGGAGGCTTGCCGATGGCGTGCCCCTTTCCGACGACCGCGTCGGTATTTCCCGAAGGCTCCGCTCAGTCGGTTTCCGGCTTCGCCGGGTCGGGTTTTAGGAAGTGTTCGAGGAACTGGTACATCTGCTCGTTCGATTCCGGCGTCGGGCCGTGGCTGGGTCGATTGGTCATCGCGACGCGATGCTCGTGGCCGAGCAGACGGTTGCCCGCGATGCTGTGGTTGAACGCGATGCTGTGGTTGAACGCCCGCCAACGATGAGGTTGGTCCTCGGCGCCGCCGGAGACCCAAAACGGCCTGGGCGCCATCAACGCATGGAGTTCGTGAAGGTCGTGCCCCTGTTCGACGAGCACCCGGTACGCCCCGGCCCGCGGGTTGTCGTCGCCGGGGATCCCTCGGCGTTCGGTCTGGCCCGGTTCGTAGCCGAGGTACCAGGGTTCCCAGTAATTGACGTTCCCGCGGCTTTCATCAAACACGATTCCCCCGTCCGACCGGGCGGCACAGGCAAACTTGTCGAACAGGCAGGAGGCGAACTTCAAGGGACTGCGGTACGGGCCGAAATCATCAACGAACTCGTCGGGCGGAGTGAAAAACGGAGCGATCTTCCCCCAGCGGGCCTCCGTACCGCCCGACGGTTGGGCGGGGAGTTCGGCGGTGGCCAACCACAACGCGCCGATTGCAAGAGCGACGCGGACAAAGATGGGGTGTTTCATCGCGGCCCTATCGGATTTTGCCGTGGCGAGGGAAGGTTATCCGTGGCATGTTGGTCGCCGTGGAGTCGATCGTCGGTGCCGAGCGCGGACCTGGGGCAACCGATCACGGCGCCAAGTTGCCAGCCGAATTTACACGGTAACGTCTCGCGGGGTGGTGAGCGATCTCGTCACCTCCCCGGCGGAACGATCCGCGGAAGGCCGAAAACGCGGCAGGTGCCAAAGCGCGGCAGGTGCCAAAGCGCGGCAGGTGCCAAAGCGCGGAAGGTGCCATCCGGGTTTCGATCTACACAGAGACTGCGCTCTACCTCGTCAACCATTTCGTTTATAGATCATGATCTCAGCGAGCCTTGTGAATTCAAAAGTCATTAGCTGAGAACGTCTCGGATGATCCGGCCATGCACATCGGTCAAACGATAGTCGCGACCGGCGTGGCGGAACGTTAAACGTTCGTGATCCATGCCAAGCTGATGCAAAATCGTGGCATGCAGATCATGGACCTCCACGGGATTTTCAACCGTGTATTTGCCGATCTCATCGGTAACACCGTGCACATGACCAGGGCGGAAACCACCACCGGCCAGCCAGACACTAAAACAATCTCGATGATGGCCGCGACCATTCTTGCCTTCGCGAGTCGGTGTGCGTCCGAACTCGGTGGCCCAAACGACAATCGTTTCATCCAGCATGCCACGTTGCCGAAGATCCGTGATCAATGCCGCAGTCGGCTGATCGACGTTGGAGGCCAATTCGGCGTGCTCTTTCATCTCTCCGTGCGAATCCCAATTGGGACGGGACCCGGTATCGATCAACTCAATGAATCGAACGCCGCGTTCAGCCAACCGACGCGCGACGAGGCATTGCCAAGCGAAGTCCGCCCCCGGTCCCTTCGTCTTGCGATCGAGACCATACAGTCGACGAACATGCTCTGGCTCCTGACTAAGATCGAACGCTTCGGGCGCGGCCTGCTGCATTTGGAATGCGGTCTCGAAAGATCGGATGCGGGCAGCCAACGCACTGTCATGGCTCCGTTCGCTAAAGTGCTTTTGGTTGAGCGCATCAACAAGGCCAAACTCAAGTTCCTGCAAATCACCGCTTGATCCGGGCGGCTTTAGGTTGGCAATCGGATTGTCACCGGGCAAAACTCGCGTGCCTTGGTGAACGGCCGGCAAAAAATCGCTGGCGAAAACCTGAGTCCCACCATAAGGAAGATGCGGCGCGATGACGATGAAGCTGGGCAGGTTTTGGTTAACGGTTCCCAAGCCATAACTGACCCACGATCCCATGCTGGGACGCGCGAAGGTCGGCGAGCCCGTGTGCATGCCCAGCGTCGCTTCGGAATGATCGAAGTGCGAAGCTCGCATCGAACGAATCACACAGATTTCGTCCATCGCTTCGCGAAGATGTGGGAACAGGTTGCTGACTTCGGTGCCGCATTTTTTATTGTGCTCCGCACCGAAGAGGTTTCCCATCAGCTTGTCCGGACCCGTGCCGTCACGTCCCCCTGAAGTCGGCTTGGGATCAAAGGTGTCGATGTGCGAAACGCCGCCAGTGGCATAAATAAAAATGATCGACTTGGCGGCGGCTTTGCGGTGCGGCATCCGCGGTCTTAGCGGGTTTTCATCGGCCGCTAACAGCTCCGACATCATGCCAGGCATCAGCAACGAACCGCCGAACAGCGAGCGGATGAGCGTACGGCGATTGAGTGATGAAGATGCCATGATAAAAGGCGGGGAAAGATGAGAGGCGGGCCTAATCGATATATAAAAATTCGTTCAAACGTAGCAAACTGCGTGACAAACTGGACCAGGCTTGTTGATCAGGATTCGCATCCTTCGCGGCACGCTGTCGCACGTTGGCCAAATGCTGAAGCAACAACTCGGATTCCTCATCCGTTGGCGACCGACAAAGCACCGTGGTGAAAGCTTGTTGGAGTCGCTGCGAATCGGTACCGGATTGCCGCACGAGTCGCTCGGCGAAACGGTCGGCTTGTTGGTGCAAGAAGGCATCGTTGGCAAAGTACAAAGCCTGCAGCGCGGTCACCGATTCATCCCGGCTACTGGTGCAAACATTGGGATCGGGACCATCAAACGTTTGAAAGTATGGCTGAGCCGTTAGCCGTTTGGTCATCAGATAAACACTGCGACGATCGCTCGCGTAGTCGTCCTTGAACGGATGATGCTGCGTATACTTCCAACCTTTCTGGGGCGGAATGGGGTGCGGCTCCGTGGGCATACTCGGATCCAGCGAACCGGAAACGAACAGCAATGTGTCTCGGATCGATTCGGCGTCCAAACGTTGACGGTTGAATTTCCAGTGCAATCGATTGTCGGGATCGATTGCAAGATTCGCGGCCAGGTCCTGACTTGAAATTCGATACGTTCGAGAAGTCAAAATCATCCGGTGCAACTGTTTGATTGACCAACCGCCGCGAATGAATTCGGCTGCCAACCAATCCAACAGTTCAGGGTGCATGGAGGCTTCACCCCGCAACCCGAAGTCGCTGGTCGTCGGCACTAAACCGTTTCCGAAGTGACGCTGCCAGACGCGATTCACGATCACGCGAGCGGTCAGCGGGTTGTCGGGGCTCGCTATCCATCTCGCCAATTGCGATCGCCCGCTTTCGGATTGGGCGACATCGTCGGGCAAGCGCTGGCCGCCAAGGATGTCAGGAAACTTGCGAGGAACCTCGGCACCAGGTCGATCCGGTTCACCTTTGATGTGAATCCTCGCGTCACGGGGCGAGCCGTCCTGAACGGCATACGCGGTTGGCATATCCGGCAGCGATTTTAGGTGCGCCGCTAGATTTTCGCCCGCCTTGCGAGCCTTTAGTAGCAACGAATCCAATGCGTCGCTCATCTTTCGCTGCTCGTCCAGGCCGGCGTCTTTTTCCTTCGCCGCATTCTGCAACGCCACCTGTTCACACTCCGCCAACCGTTTCTCTAACTCACTGGTCAACTCATCGGTCTTCGCCTGGTGAGGACGGAGCGCCTCCGTCGCTTCAGGCCTGGGGATCAGCGGAATGAAATCACGCTGCGCGCTGAACAGTTCCAGCCCCGGGACCGGATAACGCGTACTGGCAAAGATCCCATAAAGCCCGTAATAGTCGCGAGTGCTGATCGGATCGAACTTGTGATCGTGGCACCGCGCGCAAGCGATCGAGAGGCCAAGCATCGTTCGGCCCACATTGTCGATCGTATCTTCAATGGTCAGATGCCAAGGATAACGTTCGACCAACGATCCAAATCGTCGAGCCATCGCAAGATAACCCGTAGCGATGGTCTGGCGGTTTCGCTCTGTTTGCGTTTCGGCGGGAAGCAGATCGCCGGCAAGTTGTTCGATCAGAAATTGGTCGTAGGGAACATCCTCGTTGAACGAATTGATGATGTAGTTGCGATAGAGGTACGCTTGAGGAATCGGATAGTCCGAGTTGTCACCGGCCGTGTCGGCGTAACGTACCCAGTCCATCCAGTGGCGTCCCCAACGTTCACCATAACTCACGCGGCTCAACAAGCGGTCGACCAACTCTCTCAACGCCGTATCGATGCCCGCCGACGACCGGGCCGCGTCGACGAACTCATTCACTTCTTGCGGTGTCGGCGGCAAGCCCGTCAGCCCATAAGTAACGCGGCGGATGAGCGCGACCGGATCGGCATCGGCCGCGACCACCAGTCCGGCTTTCTCTCGACGAGCCTGGATGAATTGATCAATCGGATTTCGTGGCCACTGAGGATCATGAACGGTGGGCGGCTCGGACTGGACAAGCGGTTGGAAAGACCAATGCTCACTCGTTTTCGCCTCGCGTGGTGACGACGGCTTTGTTGCTTTCGGCCATGCGGCCCCCGCGGCGATCCAGTCGCTGAGCCGTTGTACCTGTCGGGCGGACAACCGATCGCCCTCCGGCGGCATTCGATCGCCTTCGTCGGTTGACCGGATGCGGTTGAGCAACTCACTGCTTTCGGGCTCGCCAACAACAATGGCTCGAGCTCCAGAATCCGCTTCCGCAAACAGGCTGTCTCTATCCTCGAAACTCAATCCGCCATTGCGTTCATCGACGCCATGACAACGGATGCAGTGCTGCTGAAGAATCGGTTCAATGTCGCGAATGAAGTCGAGCTTTTCGGGAGCAACCGCAAGCGATGGCAAAGCCGGAAGCAGGTGGGCGACGATGATGGCGACGCAAACTCGACTCATCTCTATTCAATCCTTGCTTCAGCCGATGATAAAGAGTGCCTCGGCGATCCATCGGTGATTGTATCCAAAACGGCGCTCTGCCGCTAGTTGCAGCCGTGGGGAAATCGATTTTCCCACGAATCGGAGAGGCGTCGCTGGAGATGATGACGGCTAAATTCAAAGGGGTCAGTGGAGTGCCCCGAAAACTTGGTTCAGGGTACTGAAAACGCGGGTTGTGAAACAAATTCCGCGGGGTGCTGCTGGAGTGAGGGCGCCGGCCGATCGGAAGCAGCGCGCTGCGACGCGAACTTCGACGGGGGCCGGCCACGAAGGCTGCTGTCCGGCCTCCCGCAGGAAGGTGCCATCCATCGCCGGAAGGTGCCGCCGGAAAGTGCCATCCAGGTTTTGCCGTCGGAAGGGGTGCCGCCGGAAGGTGCCATCCAGGTTTCGCCGTCTTCGATGTGGCAACCGCAGGGCTGCGGAGGCTGAAATGGGAACTGGCGGGACGAGCTGCTCTGCGTGCCGGGAATGCTCCGACCTCACCGAAGCAAAATGCTGGGTGAGGCTCGCGGGTCGCTTCCGCTGATCGAGTGCCGTGCTTTGGAACGGGGTTTTGGATACGCAGCGACGCATTTACACTGGCACCGCGTTGACCTTCAGACGCGAACCGAATCGATCGCGCGCCGGTGCAATCTGAATGTGACCCTGCGTGACTCTGGCCGCACCATACGGCTGATTCGACCAAACTGCCAAGCCCCCTCAACTGCCAGCTCAGCCCATGCCCCTGCGTTTCGTCCGTGGCCTTTCCGCCGCATTTGGCTGCTTCTGCGTCGCGTTCCTCGTCGCCGCGGCCACCGCGCCTCCGGCCCCGATTACCGCTCACGTGACCGAATTCTCGCTCGCTTGGCCCACGGGCGAGGCCTCCACGCACGAACTTACCTACAACCGCAACGGTGGCGACGTCTTTTGGGTCACGGGGCAGAAGCACGACTCCCTCGCCCGCGTCACTCTCGACGGAAAGGCCACCTTCTACGCCATGCCCGAAGGGAGCGGCCCCCACGGCATCGCATTCGACGCATCCGGCAATCTCTGGGCCACCCTCGAATACGCGGGTACGGTCGTGCAGATCGACCAGGCCACCGGCGAGATCCTCAAGACGATCGACGTTGCCCTTCACACCGAAGCGGCTCCGTCGCCGATCAACACCCATCCGCATGGCCTTGGCGTCGCGCCCGACGGCGTCACGCTGTGGTTCACCGGCAAGGCCACCGGCACCGTCGGTCGGATCTCGCTGGACGGTGTCGTCACCCACTTCGCCTTGCCTACCGTCGGCTCGGTGCCCATCTACATCGCCGCCGGTCCCGACGGAAACATGTGGTGTACCGAACTGCTTGGCAACCAGATCGCCCGTATCACCGCGGAAGGCGTTGTCACTGAGTATCCGATTCCGACCTACAACAGCCGCCCGATCGGCGTGACCCCCGGCCCCGACGGCCGCTCGATGTGGTTCAGCGAAGAAGCTGGCAACAAGATCGGTCGGATCGACACGATCACCGGCGCGCTCACGGAGTTCCCGTTGCCGATGCTGCACGCCAACACCATCCTCGCCTCACTCGCGTTTGATGACGCCGGCAACCTTTGGTCGCAGGCTTATGTCAACCCGAACGACCCCTATCCCGCCGGCGCCGACGCCATCGTGAAGATCGACGCCGCGATCGTTTCCGCGCCCACCATGGGTCCGCCCACCGCCCAAGTCGGCGACCTCTCGTCGGTGCCGGTCACCTTCTACAAAGTGCCCACGCTCGACACCGTCATGCACCGCATAACCCAAGGTCCCGACGGAGCCATCTGGTTCACCGAACTGCACGCTGACCAGCTCGGCCGCCTCGAATTCCTCACCCCGGACGAAGCCGCAAAACGCCCGCGGCCGTCCCGCAAGACAGCCCTCGATCCGTCTGCCCCTCGGAAACTACGTCCCAGGCCTGAAGGCTGCGGTTGACGTTCGGGAAACGGGCCAGCTCGGAAGGTGACATCGGGCCCGCTCGGACGGTGCCATCCATTTGGCTCGCCGCAGGGTGCCGCCGGACGCTATCGTCCACGCCCTCGTAGGGGACTGCCACCCATGTTTCGCCATCATGGTCGTACTCAGCGACGCGGGACTCGCAACCAGCCCGCGGGGCGGTGCTTTTACTCGCTCGAACAAGACGAGTCGAGTACGACGATGACCGGTTGCGGAACGCACATTTGCCACCTGTGTGCCGACGCCACAAACGGTGATAGACCAGAGCAACGCCCTGGTTTTGCTCAATTCGAGCAGACAACGGCCCAGAGTTTATTTGCGAGCGACTTCCTGGAGCTTGGGAGCCCTTGGGAGAACGGCTACTCGGAAAGCTTCCACCGTCGCGTTCGTGACGGGTGCCTGGGTGCGAAATTTTTCTTCAGTCGCGGAGGCTCGGAGCGTGATCGAGGGTCGGCGTTCGCATTACAATCACCCAAGGCCGCACAGCAGCCTTCGTGGCCTGACCCCGTCGAAATTCGCGTCTCAATGTGCTGCTTCCGATCGGGCGGCGTCCCCACTCCAGCAGCACATTGCGAAATTTGTTTCACAACCCGTGCTTTCACAACCCGTGCTTTCACAACCCTGGACCAAGTGATCAGGACACTCCACTTTATGCTGGCAGCAAGCAGATTCTGGTTGATGCTTTCCTAGTAAACAATCCCTCCGGAGCAGTGCTCGCATGCACAAAGATTCACGCATTCAACAATTGTTGCAACGGCGGCTTGACGATACGAAACAACAGCGTCATGAGGTGCTAAAACGTTACAGCCGGGGGGACTGGATCAACATCGCTCCTCCCCGCCAGATATACGACCGGCTGAAGCGCAAGGGCCTCAATGAAGCCGCCGAACAGGTGATGCGACAGGTTTCCCGAATGACCATGCCCGAAGCGGTCAGTGGTGAGCACATCGCGGGCGCAACGCGACCGTCGATCGCCATGGCCGCTCCGAGCAGAATCGAGCAGGCAGAGATCGCTTCGTTGGGCCGGGTAGTGGCCGAAGCGGTGATCGGCTTCGACGAGATCATGCCCATCCGGTTCGTACATCGTGGTTCCCAGGCCGCGGATGCGGTCGGCCGCGTCGTGATACGCTCCAGCCGCGCGGCCAATGGCACCGGTTTCCTCGTGGCGCCTCGCCTGCTGTTAACCAACAATCACGTGTTGCGCGACGTGGCTGACGCCAACATCAACCTGCTCCAACTGGCTTTCGACGAACGGGAGCACGGCTGGCCCATCGCGCCAGTCGAGTTTCGTTTTCAACCGGATGTGGTCTTTGTGACCAGTCCCATCGAGGAACTCGATTTCACGCTCGTCGCCGTCGAGCCGACCAACGAAGGCGGTGCCGCGTTGGAACGCTTCGGCTGGCTGCCGCTGATCTGCGAATTGGGTAAAGCCGCTCAAGGCCAACGCGTGAACATCGTGCATCATCCGGAAGGACGTCCCAAACAGGTAACCCTGCGTGAAAATTTTCTCGCACTCACGCTGAATCGCTACCTGCACTACATGACCGATACCAAACCGGGGTCCAGCGGTTCTCCAGTGTTCAATGACGAGTGGGAGGTGATTGCCCTCCATCGCGCCGCGAGAGAAATTACGGATGCGGAGGAGATCGCGCTGTATCGTCAGGCAATGGGAAGCAATGTGCCTGCGGGAGCTGATTTCGACGGCAATTCCGTGTTGGTCAACGAAGGCGTGCGGGTCAGCCAAATCGTGACCGAAATCAAGCGGCAATTGGCGACACCCGGACCCGTGACCAAAGTTGGGCCCCAGGCGGGACCGCTCCTGGAGCAGTTGCTCCGCGCCGCCGCGCCGGCGGCAGACCGTCCGCTGTTCATCTCGTCCGCAAGCCAGGGCGCACCGTTAACGGGCGGCAAGGGTGGAATGCAATTCCACTCCGACGGCACAGCCGTGTGGACCATTCCGTTGCAGGTGGCCGTCAATCTGGGCGGATTCGGAGGAGCGTCTGTCCAGCCGGGCACTCTCCAACTACAGCCGATAACCGACGTCGGCGAGCCCCTCACGCCCGCCGAGCGGACTCAGCTTGAACTGTTCGCCAATGAGGTGAACAGCCAGAAAAGCGTGCTGCGGGCGTTGTCGTATCTACAAGAATCGCGCGAAGGACCGTACCTGCCGGAACCGGCTGACCTCGCCGCCGCGAAGGCTGACTATTACGATGATCTGCCGGAGCGAATCAAAGCCGGCAAGTTAGACGCGACGGAGTTGTACAAAGAACTAAACGAGTTGATCTCAGAACTGTCGATTGCTTCGTCGTTTCCCGAGAGCGTGGGACAGTTGGAATCGCTACGGCCCCCCGGGCTGGAATCGCGTATGACGCTGGAGTCTGACACGCTCTACGCGCGGTCACGCGCCCACCTGTACACATGGGTGGATGTGCGCGAGCACCGGATGATGCAATGCCCTTACACCGGGACGATAATCGCCCCTGAACAATTGATGTTGCGGGACGTGCTAACGCAGTTGGGCCTGGAGGATCTGTTGCCGCAGCGTTTCCGCAATAATCGCTATCTCAATTGCGAGCATATTGTGCCACAGTCCTGGTTTCGCCAAAAAAGCGTTCCACGAGCCGATTTGCACCACCTGGTCGCCGCCGATGGCGCCGCGAACCATTACCGCAGCGACTGCGCCTTTCGCCAACTTGACGGGGCGGGTGAGCTGGGACCGGAGAACCGCCCTTCCTATGTCGCGGCCGCCGGCCACAAACAAGGCCGTCAGTTCTTTGAGCCAAAAAAGGGGAAAGGGCTGGTGGCGCGGGCCACGTTGTATTTCCTGATCGCCCACCAAGGCGACATCCCGGCGGACAAGTACGACGACGATGCGCTCAAAACCCTGGTTAATTGGGCCACCGCCGAGCCTCCCAGTGACTTTGAGGTCCACCGCAATGAGACGATTTTTGAAGTGCAAGGCAATCGCAACCCACTCATCGACTTTCCGGAGTGGATCGACCGCATCGATTACTCGCGCGGTCGAGGCTGAACGTTGACGGAACGCCGGAAGGTGCCATCCGCGTTTCGCCCTTCCTGATCTGCACATAGCTGCGCCGTGGGGGTAGGGGTGGGGGTGGGGGTGGAAGTCACCCAGCGTTGTTATGCGAGCCGTTGACCTGGCTGATCGTCATTTGGTGCTGCCGCTCAGTCTGTGCGGAACTTGCCACGGGCCGGAGTGGCGGACTGGATGGGACCGAGGCGGCTGTGGAATTCGTACCGGTCGCAGCGGTACAGCGTCCGCTCCCACCATAGCGGCGAGTTGTCGTCGAGCTGGCCAACTGAAACGACTTCTAATGCCGGCGATCGAGCCGAGACCTGCAAGTGCCGAGCTTCATCGGCTGTCAGCAGCACGGCGCGGATCACTTCATCCGCGCCGGTGATCGTCAAGCCGTGAGTTTTCGTCCAGGCACGATACAGCGAGCCTTCCGCTTGCTGTTTCGTCAGCTTCGGGCAATGCCGCCGGACGACGTACCGATGTTCCAGGATCACCGGCGTTCCATCCGCCAGCCGCCGCCGCTCCATTTCCCACAGCAACTCGCCGCCTGTGACGTTCAGTGCCGTCTGAATTTCCTTGTCGATCTGGCTAGCGGAAATCTCGCCAAAGGTAATCAGTTCCGTGGACGGTTTCTTTCCGGCGGCCCGGGCCTTTTCCGTAAAGCTGACCAGCGACTGGACGTCGTAGTCGATCACGTCGCGACGCACGAAAGTTCCCAGGCCCTTGCGGAATTCGAGAAATCCCTCCGAGACCAGGCTGGCGAGTGCCTTATTGGCCGTCGTCCGGCTGACCTGAAACTTTTCGGCGACTTCGCGTTCGGTCAGAAACTGATCGCCCGTGTGATACTCCGCCGCTAACGCGGCACGTAAGTGTTGATTGAGTTGCTGATAGACCGGACTGCGGACTAGAGACGTATCCATTTTTTTGAAATTCAGAAAACGGCGCGACCTTGCATTCGTGGCTTAGCCACCGTAGCATGAACGGAGCGTCTTCTCAAGAGAGTCCCTCCGGTGCCTGCGAGATTTCTCATGTTCGCGATGCTTCAGAAGAAACGTCTTCCCCGTCGCGCGATGCTGCGTGGGGCCGGTGTCACACTGGCTTTGCCGTGGCTCGACGCGATGTTGCCCGCGTTGGCTTCGAAGGCTGAGGCCGCCGAGGCGTCAGACCCTCCCAAGCGGTTCGTGGCGGTCAACTACGGACTGGGCTTTCACTCCCCGCACTTGTTTCCGGAGCAGGAAGGGGCCAACTACCAGGCGACGCCTTACCTCAAGCTGCTCGAAGAACACCGCGACCAGTTCTCGGTGATCTCCGGTTTGTCCCATCCCGAACAGAACGGGGCGAACGGGCACACGTCCGAGTTCACCGTGCTCACCTCGATGAAGCATCCGGGCTTGCCGGGTTTCAAGAACGGCATCTCGATCGACCAGTATCTGGCTGACCAGTTGCAGCCCGATACGCGGTTTTCTTCGCTAGTGCTCAACGTCGGTGGGCGTGACTCGATCTCCTGGTCGGCCACGGGGGTGAATCTTCCGGCTGCCGGAACGCCCGAAGAGCTCTTCAAGATGATGTTCGTCACCGGCACGCCCGACGAAGTCGCGAAGCAGACAACCGAGCTGAAACGGGGCCGCAGCATTCTCGATGCCGTCAACGATCGGGCTCGCTCGTTGCAGCGGCAGCTTGGCCCCCGCGATCAGGATAAGTTCGATCAATACCTGACCAGCGTCCGTGAACTGGAGCAGCGACTGCAGTCGTCAGAAGCGTGGGCGAAGAAGCCGAAACCCACCGTTGATGTCGCGCCGCCCGCGAACGTCACCGACCGGTTGGACTTCGTCGCGCAGAGTCGCGTGATGCACCAGATGCTCGCGTTGGCTTTGCAGTCGGACTCGACTCGGATCATCACCTTGAAATCGACCGCGATGAACGATGTGCCGAAACTGCCCGGCGTCGATACCGGTTGGCACGATTTAAGCCATCACGGCCAGGACGAACAGAAGATTGATGAGTTGAAGCTGATCGAGGAGGCCGAGTTCCGCGAGATCAACGGTCTGATGACGCTGTTGCGCAGCGCGAGGGAAGCGGGCGGCAGCGTGCTCGATTCGACGCACCTGTTGATCACCAGCAATCTTGGGAACGCGAGCAGTCACAGTTGGCGAGATCTGCCCGTGATTCTGGCCGGCGGCGGCTTTCATCACGGTCGGCACATCGTCGCCGGCGGCAGCGGTCACGACAATGCCCGCTTCTGCAACCTGTTCGTGCAGATCGCTCAGCGCATGGGCGTCGACACCGAAGGGTTCGGTTCGAGTGATGGGACCAGCGTGAAAGGGCTCGCATGAACATCGCGACTTACCGGGAACAGCGAACGTGCGATGAACGACCCGGCGGGGGCCAATCAATCGCCGTTCTGACGGGGTTCACGCTATTGATACTCGGTGGTTTCTTGCCGCCCTGGGCAATGGCTTTGGATCTGCCGCTGCGGCCCAGCGAGGCGAACATCATGCATCAGATCGTCGCGACGGAGCAACTCGATGTCCGGCTTGCCGAGATGCCGGGTTGGGCTAAGAACGGTCTGCTCAGGTCGCTTGAAAGTTACGGAGTCGATACGGCGTCATTTCATGCGGCCGGTATTGCGGTCAAGGACAAGCCGTCGATGTTTCTGGGCTTTGTGTACGATGCCGAGGGTCGCGTCCTGGCGCTAAGCGGCAACGGTCCGTGGCTGCGGAACAGTAGCCTGCGGTCGCTCAAGGGGTTGCCGGAACTGCGGATCATCCGCATCGACCATAACGGCTTCGTCGGGCGAGACCCACGCATCCCCGAATTTGACGGTAGCGGCTTCGACGCGCTCGTCAGCTCGAAGCTGAGTGAAATCAAAATCGGGCTGAGCTTCTCGGACGCCGGGATGGAGCGGTGTGCCGAGATCAAGTCGCTGCGGTCGTTCGCCGTCGCCCATTCGCGGGCGACTGAAAGTGGAATCGACTATTTCGCCGGTCACGCGGGGCTGACCTCGTTCTCGATCGCGGAAATGGCCAGCGACCGGGTCACGGGGCAGGCTCTCGGCGCGATCGCTAAGATTCCGCACCTCACTCATGTCGGCTTCAAGGAGTGTTTCGTCACTTACGACGGCGGGTTCGTGTTGCTCGCGCCGCTGAAGGGACAACTTGAGGAGATTGACCTGACGATGAGCGTCGCGTCGCAGGCGGACCTCGAGAAACTTCAGACGGATCATCCGCAAGCGAGGGTCCTCACGATCGCTCCCGCGGAGATCGTCAAGCGGCACAAATTCATCGCCGCGAAACTCGCGAAGCAGGCTCCTCCGGAACTGGCCGTGCCGCTCAACGCTGCCCTGGAACAAGTTGAGAAGTGAAGTTGCCATGAAACGACGATCGCGTTTTTTTGCGTGCAGCGTGATGGTTCCCGCAATGCTCACGCTGCTCAGTGCGGAAGCGACGGTGGCCGTCGCCGCGCCGCCTGCTTCGATCGCCCCGTTCCTGCAACAGCATTGTGTCGACTGTCACGACAGTTCGTCGCGGGAAGGCGGGCTCGATCTGACGGCCTTGGGGAGCGATTTTGCCGATGCCGCGCTGCAAGCGAAATGGGTCCGCATCCACGATCGCGTTCGCGATGGTGAGATGCCACCTCACGATGCTGATCAACCTTCGGTCGCCCAGAACGCGGCATTCCTGCGAACCCTTTCGGCGGACCTGCACACGGCCCACGCGAAGACGAAGGGAACCGTGCTGCGGCGACTGAACAAGCATGAGTACGAGCGGACACTCAACGCGCTGCTCGGCACGCATGTGCAGGTAGCCGACCTGCTACCCGACGACGGTCGGGCTCATGGGTTCGACAACATTGGCGAGGCACTCGACCTTTCGCCCGTGCAGATTCAGCGATACATGGAAGCCGCCGCAATCGCGCTGGACGCGTGTGTCGGTTTCGGGCCGCAGCCGGAAACGGAGGTCCAGTCGCTGACCTTCGATACCGGACGCAACGCTGCCAACATCGGCAAGTCGTGGATCAAACGTCCCGACGGCGCGGTCGCCGTGGTGACCGAATGCTGCTCGGCGGTAAAAATTCATGAGCTACAGATTCGTCATACGGCCGATTATCGCGTGCGGTTGCACGTGTCGGCACACCAATCGGAAAAGCCGGTCGTTTATCGCGTGCATGCCGGTCGCGACTTTTTTAACTCAATTCCGCTGTTCGGCATTTTTGAAGCCCCACCGGGCGATGCGGTGATCAACCAATTCGAAGTGCTGCTGCGTCCGAATGAAACGATTCGCCTTTGGCCGGAACTTCCACAGTACTGGCTGAAGGCCACGGATATTCCCGATTACACAGGCCCCGGAATCGCGCTGCACCGACTGGAAGTCGAAGGGCCGCTGTTCGACGAGTGGCCGTCACGCGGACACAAGTTGCGATTCGGCGATCTCCCGACAGAAGACTTCGGACCAAAACATCAGCGGGACAAACCGTGGTACCGCCCGCAGTACAAGTTGGTGAGCAGCGATCCGGCGAGCGATCTGGCTCGGGTGCTGGCGCCGTTTCTGGAGGCTGCGTTTCGCCGTCCGGTGACCGACGAGATTGCCGCCCCGTTCATTGCGATTGGGCAGGCGGAACTGGAGGAAGGCGCGTCGCTCGAACAGGCGCTACGAACCGCGCAGATCGCTGCCTTGTGTTCGCCCGACTTCCTGTTTCTGCTGGAGCCGGAAGGAGAACTCGACGATCACGCCCTGGCGGCGAGGCTGAGTTACATGCTTTGGGGACTTCCCCCAGATGGGGAACTGTTGACGCTGGCGGAACGAGCACAACTTCGCCAGCCGACGATACTGCAACAGCAAACCGAACGTCTGCTCGCCGATCCGCGGGCGAGCCATTATGCGCAGCACTTTACTGACCAGTGGCTTAATCTGCGGGAGATCGACTTCACGACTCCCGACCAGCAGCTCTATCCCGAGTACGACGCGTCGCTGCGGCACGCCATGCTGGAAGAGACGCGGATGTTTTTCGACGAGATGCTGCGGCAAAATCGTTCCGTGACCGAGTTTCTGAACTCCGACTGGACGTTCCTCAACGAGCGACTGGCCGAGCACTATGGCATCGACGGCGTGGGCGGCGTAGCGATGCGGAGGATTTCGCTGAAACCGGAACATCATCGTGGCGGCGTGTTGACCCATGCCAGCGTCTTGAAGGTATCGGCCAACGGCACGTCGACGTCGCCAGTAACGCGCGGCGCGTACGTGCTCGACCGGATTTTGGGGATCGAACCACCGCCGCCGCCGGAAGGCGTGGCGGGGGTCGAACCGGATATTCGCGGCGCGACGACGCTTCGCGAACAACTTGAGAAACACCGAAGCGTTGAGAGTTGCAACGCCTGTCACCGCGTGATCGATCCGCCCGGCTTTGCGCTGGAAAACTACGATGTTATGGGCGGTTATCGAGAAAACTACCGCAGCCTTGGCACCGACTTTCCCCAGCCGCCAGCCGAGTTGACCGGTGGACGCAACGTGCGGTGGCGGATCGGGCCGCCGGTTGATGCGTCGGGCGAAACGACGGAGGGACGCCCGTTCTCGAATTTGACGGAATACAAGCAGTTGTTGGTTGAGCAGCCCGATTCATTTCTTCGGGCCTTGGCGACCAAGATCGCCACGAATGCAACTGGCCGTGCGATGGGCTTTTCCGACCGGCCGGAATTGGAGCGGATTGCCCAAGCAGTGGCAGGCGATGGGCACGGTCTTCGTACCATGATCCATGCCGTGATTCAGAGTGACATTTTTCGCAGGAAGTAGCGATGCCGAATCGAAAGCAGATCTCGGATCGCGTATCCCGCTTGCTGTTTGCTGCGGTCGTTTCTTTTTGCAGGCCATTCGGTCGCGTCCGTTTGAGGAACGGAATCCTGATTTTGGCGGTGATCGCGTGCCCCCTGACCGCGTCCGCCGAGGACACCGAGGACACCGATTCGTTCAGCCACGAACTGTTTGCGCATTACGGGCAGCCGCTGCTGAAGCGTTACTGCTTGGACTGCCACAGCGAGGCCGATTCGTCGAGGGATTCTTCGGACACTGGCTTGACACAGGTCGCCACCGACGTGCCTAGAGACGCTCGAACGAACCGTGCCTACGAACCTTTAGGCATCAAGTCGGGCCATCATCAGCTCAGACATAGCACTTCAACAGGTCTTATTCCGAAAAACTCGAACGCATCAATCGACACCGGCGTTGGCTTCCCAGATTATACCGAAACAATCTTGTTGAGGTGCTTAGCACCGGTCAAGAATCGCAGATCCAGAAGATCGACCAGTTCATGGTCGAGGAGTTGGCCCGTTTCGTGGGCAAACTCGCGGCGATCCCTGAGGGAGAGGGGATGCTGATCGACAACTGCTTGATCACTTTCGGCATCGCGATGGGTGCCGGGGGCAAGCATGATCACGACAGATTGCCTTGCGTCCTCGCCGGACAAGCCAAGGGTGCGGTCGAGCTACGGGCGATGAAGGATTAACGATGAAAACCGCAGCCATTACGCGTCGCTCGGCGATCCGCGGCATGCTCATGTCGGCGGCCGGTGGTGTGGCCGTTTCGTCGCTCTCGGCGTCCGATGATGAGTGGCCCAAAAGGTCCGGACTGGGGATCGTGATTTATAACTGCGGCATCCGGCGGCGATGGATGCAACAGCAGGATTCGACGTTCGACCTCTTCGAACCGCTGACGTTTCTCAAACATTGTCATTCGCTGGGCGCGGGAGGTATGCAGGCATCGCTCGGGGTGTTAGCACCGGATCGCGTGCGGACTCTGCGTCAATACGCCGACCGGCACGGACTCTTCATCGAGGGCATCGTCAATCCGCCAAGGGACGAAGCGGACCTGTCGCGATTCACAGCCGAGATTCGCGCGGCGGCGGAAGTTGGGGTGCAGGCTGTCCGCACCGTCATCATGCCGGGGCGACGATACGAACAGTTTCGGTCTTTGAAGGCGTTCCGCGATGCTGAAGCGATGGGCCGACGAATGCTCGAACTTGCAGCACCAGTCGTCACGGAGTATCGCGTGCGACTTGCGGTCGAGAACCACAAAGACCAGCGGATCGAGGAACGGCTTGCCCTTTTCAGACACCTCGATTGTGAGTTCATCGGAGCCTGCTTGGATACCGGCAACAGCTTCGCTCTGCTGGACGGGGCGTATGAACCGATCGAGGCGTTGGCCCCCTATGCGTTCACAGTGCACCTGAAGGACCAGGCTCTGCGGGAATACGAGGATGGTTTTCTGCTCGGAGACATTCCGCTCGGGCAGGGCGCCTTCGACTTGAAACGGATGGTCGAGGTGATCCGAAAAGCCAAGCCGCGGATCCGCTTCTCCCTCGAATTGATCACTCGCAACGCGCTAAAGGTTCCCTGCCTGACCGAGAAATTCTGGGCAACGATGCCGGACGTGCCGGGCAGTGATCTGGCTCGAACGCTGCGGTTTGTCCGCCAGCATCCTCCCCGGAACCTGCAAGAAGTCAGCACGCTGCCGCTGGAGAAGCAGGTCGCGCTCGAAGACGCCAATATCGCCGCGAGCCTGCGGTATGCCCGCGAGGAGTTGTCAATATGAACTTGCCCCGCCGCGAATTTCTGAAAGCCGCGAGCGTCGCACCATACTGTTCCGTGACGGCCGCCACGGAGCCCCCGCGGTCGGCGAACAACATCGTGCGGGTGGGAGTGATCGGAACGGGAGTGCGAGGAAAATATCTGATCGGAAACCTGCCGAAGTCGGCTCGGGTGACGGCGATCTGCGACTGCGTGAAGTCCCGAATGGCCGGCACCCTGGAACCGAAGGGCATCTTCGTCCCTGTGTTGCAATCGTTTCGCGACCACTCCGCTGCCAGGTGCGCGACGCATCAAGATTACCGTCAGATGCTCGACCGCGAAAAGCTTGACGCGGTGATCATCGCCACGCCGGATCATCATCACGCGCCGGCCGCGATGCTCGCACTGCAAGCCGGATTGGACGTGTATCTTGAAAAGCCGTTGACGGTATCGATTCGCGAAGGCCGACTGCTGGCAAACATCGTGAAGCAAACCGACCGCGTCTTACAGGTCGGCAGTCAGCAGCGAACGATGGAAATCAACCGATTCGCCTGCGAGTCCATTCGCGATGGCGGGCTGGGCAAGGTCACCAAAGTCGAACTGCCCAACTACCCTGGTCCGTTGACGATTGGCGACATGCCGAGCGAGCCGATCCCCGAGGGACTGGATTGGAACCTGTTTCTTGGGCCGACGCCATGGCGGGCGCACTCGCGAAAGTTGTGGCTGAAGGACGAATTCAAAGTTGACGACCTATTGTGGCGCGGCTGGGATCTGTATCGCGATTTCTCCGGCCACATGATGACCAACTGGGGCGGACACACGGTCGATATGGTGCAGTACGCGCTTGGCAAAGACGACACCGGCCCCGTCGAGATTCGTGCGATTCCACTCGACACGTCGGATGAAAGCGGCCGTTTGTGGAAGCACAAGACGCCGCTGCCGCGTGACGCCCGCGAGCGGCGTTTCTGGCCCGTCGTGATGCGTTACGCAGACGGAGTCGAAGTCCACTTCGTGCATGGCCCCGACTACATCCGCTTTCATGGAGAGCGTGGTATCCTGAAAATGCGCCGCAACCATTTCGAAACCGATCCGCCAGACCTTGTGAAAAACGGGCCCGATCCGTCGGTGTCCGAGCGATGGAATGGCGTCGGCCACGTCGCCCGGCCGCATCTGCAGAACTGGCTGGATTGTATCCGCACGCGCGGTGTCCCACAGGCACCGGTCGAAGTCGGCCACCGTACGGCCACCATCTGCCACTTGGCGAACATCGCACGTGAACTGAGTCGTCCGCTGCGATGGGACCCCGCCACCGAACGGTTTCCTGACGACCCGGCGGCCAACGAACTTCTGGTTCGGCCGCGACGGCAATGGTCGGCCGGTGGCGATTGACGCTCTGTCGGGGGCATTCAGTGATTGTGGCGTGGGGTGCGGTCGCAGACGCTGCGGAACTCACATGCGAAATCGAGGCAGACTCCCGTGTGCGGCTGGCCGACAGGCTGGCGATACAGCCCCTGCCAAGGATCGTGCGGGAAATAAGTGTCGGTACCGCTGCGAAGCTTTGCTAACCCGCCACCGGCATCGGTAGCACTTTTTGAAAGCTGCTTTCTGAAAATTGGCCCGCTCAGTCGGCTTCCGGCTTCGCCGGGTCGGTCTGCAAGAAGTGTTCGAAGAACTGGTACATCTGCTCGTTCGATTCCGGCGTCGGGCCGTGGCTGGGTCGATTGGTCATCGCGACGCGATGCTCGTGGCCGAGCAGCCGGTTGACCGCGACGCTGTGGTTGAGCGCCCGCCAGCGATGAGGCTGGTCTTCGGCGCCGCCGGAGACCAGAAACGGCCGGGGGGCCATCAACGCATGGAGTTCGTGTAGGTCGTGCCCCTGTTCGACGAGCACTCGGTAGGCCCCGGCTCGCGGGTTGTCATCGCCGGGGATCCCGCGGCGTTCGGTCTGGCCCGGTTCGTAGCCGAGGTACCAGGGTTCCCAATAATTGACGTTCCCGCGGCTTTCGTCAAACACGACTCCCCCGTCCGACCAGGCGGCGCAGGCAAACTTGTCGAACAGGCAGGAGGCGAACATCGCCCACTTGCCGCCGTACGAGTGGCCGACGATGCCGATCCGCCGGTCGTCCACCTCGGGACGCTGGGCCAGAACGTACCAAGCGTTTGCCGCGAAGTAGCCCAACGCGGACAACGGCTGCAATTGTGCAGAATCGCGGTCGGGATAGTAGAGCGAAGCCCCGATGCCGATCGACAGCGTCACGAAGCCTCGCCGAGCCAACGCGATGGCAAAGTCGCGTGCCTCGCTCTTGCCTCGGCCGATGGCCGTTTCCGGCTCGTAGTAGACGACCACCACCGCTGGTCGCTCCCCTTCACCTGGCGGAATCAATAAGTAGCCGGTCGTCGGGTGCCGATCGGTCATGGCGAAGCGAACCTTGTGCTGTGTCACCTCGCCACGCTGCTCGGTCTCCAGGATCTCGACCGTCGGCTGTGTGATCAGGTCTGGCCAAGGTCCGAGGATTTCGTGCCAGGTCGCCAGGATTTCTCGGCGGCGAACATCCCATTGCTCGGCAGTGGTCACCTCGCGCCCATCGGCAAATTTCAAGGGACTGCGGTATGGACCGAAATCATCGGCGAACGCGTCGGGCGGAGAAAAAAAAGGAGCGATCCTTCCCCAGCGAGCCTCCGGATCGCCCGGCGGTTGGGCTGGGAGTTCGGCGGCGGTGAGCAGGAATGCCCCAATCGCCAGGGCGACGCGGGAAAAGATCGGGTAGTTCATCACGTCCCTTTCGAGTTTTGTTCCAGCGAGGGAAGGCTGTCGCCGGCGCAGTGGGCAGGGGCCAACCGGCCACGACAAGAAACTGTGAGCTGAAGGAACACGGTAACGTCTCGCGGGGTGGTGAGCAATCTCGCCGCCTCCCCGGCGGAACGAACCGCGGAAGGTGCCACCCACGGACCGCGGAAGGTGCCACCCACGGAACGCGGAACGCGGAAGGTGCCACCCACGGAACGCGGAAGGTGCCACCCGGAACGCGGAAGGTGCCACCCAAGTTTCATGCCTTATCGTTTTAGCCGGTTGCGACTCGGTTGAATCGAACGAAGTGATAAATCGTTT
>RECD01000152.1 GCA_007694185.1 Planctomycetaceae bacterium | reverse complement strand
CGGTGGCCGTACCCGACGGATCGGAAAAAAACAGACAGTTATTTTCCGCACGATGCTAAGGCAAGTCGTGGGGTTGCCACGGCAGGGACGGTTGCTGCCGTCGATCACATCGCGGTCGCTTCGACCACCGTCTGGTTGCTGGGCAGCGCGAGATCCTGGAGCGACCGGAAGGCGAACGCGGCGTGCATCGCGGTACCGATCGGCAGGGCCGCTTCGTCAACTTTCATTTTCGGGTGGTGCAAGAAATGGATCGCACCGATTTCGGGGTTGCGTATGCCGAGCACCATGAAGCAGCCCGGGACCGCTTGCGTGTAGAAGGAAAAATCTTCGCCACCGAGGACCGGCGGGGCTTCGTGGACCTGCTCGGCGGACAGCATGTCGGTCGCCAATTCGCGGGTCGTTTCCCAGCAGGTGGCGTCGTTCACCGTCGCCGGCAGGTCGACTTCGCCTTCCACGGACTCGAGCGTCGCGGTGCAGCGGAAGGCCGTGGCGGTCGAGTGGGCGATCCGTTCGATCGCGGCCCGCAGTTGGGCCAAGCCCTCGGTCGTCATCGACCGGATCGTCCCCAGCGCTTCGACTTGCGGAGGGATCACGTTGCAAGCCTCGCCGCCCCGCAGCGCCGTGACGCTGACCACCGCTGGGCTGAACGGGTCGATTTCACGTGAGACGATCGATTGGAGCGCCGACACGATCTGGGCTGTCGCCATGACGGGGTCGTGAGTCGTGTGGGGAAAGGCGGCATGCCCGCCCCGGCCGACGACGCGGATGCGGAAGCTGCCGACCGCCGCCAGCAGCGGTCCGGAGCGTCCGGCGACGTGGCCGGTCGTCAATTCGGGCCAAACATGCAGACCGAAAATTCGTTCGACTTGCGGGTTTTCCAACGCCCCCTCCTTGATCATCCGCCGGCCGCCCGCGCCCCCTTCCTCGGCGGGTTGAAACAGCAGCTTGACGGTGCCCTGAATTTGGTCTTCGTGTCGCTTGAGCAACTTCGCGGCACCCAGCAGCATCGCGGTGTGGCAATCGTGGCCACAGGCGTGCATCTTGCCCGGATTCTCGCTGCAGAAATCGACGTCGGCTTCCTCCTCGATCGGCAACGCGTCCATGTCGGCACGGAGCGCCACGCAGGGGCCGTTGCCGTTACCCAAACGGGCCACGACGCCGGTGGTCGCGATCGGGTGTTCGAACGGGATGTCGAGTTCGGTCAGCGTCCGACGAACGACTTCACTGGTGCGAAACTCTTCGTACCGCAATTCGGGAAAGCGGTGCAGTTCGCGCCTCAGGCCGACGATCCAGTCCTGGTCCGCTTGGGCTTGCTGCAACAGGTCCTTGGTTTGCATCGAGCACCCTCGTTGATGTGTTCTGGCGGGAAAGGTTCGGGCAGGGAAGGGAAACGCCGGTAAGCAATGAGCGATCCTAACGGTCCATGGCGACGGGCGTATTCGAGTCCTTCATGATAGGGAATCGTGACGGTCGAGAGGGTCGTGAGGGCGAGTAAGAAATTTCGCGAGCCGGGTGTTTGACGTTACCGATCCTGGTTGGGGGGCGGTGCGCTCAGACCGTGACGGTAGCCGCTCCGAACCCGACCCCGCACCGTTGTTGTCCATGGCCACCGTATCCTTGCCCAAAGCGTCGCGCGCGTCCGAACGGGGCTCGGTTCGCGGAACCCCGCCGGAACCGACGCGAGATTTGCGGCAGGACATTCTCGGCTTGGGGCTGATCGCCACGACGCTGATGCTGCTCGTGTCGCTCGTTTCGCGTGACCCCCGCGACCCGATCACGGAACCGTCTTGGCCGTTGCGGCTGCTCTACACGCCCGACTCGACGCACTACCCGCTCAACGACACCGTCACGAACGCCTGCGGATATTGGGGAGCGTACTTTTCCTCGTTGCTGATCGACGCGATCGGCATCAGCGTCGTGTTGACGCTCGTCGGTTGCGGGTGTTGGGCTTTCGCGATCCTCGGCCGCGGCATGGTCCGCGCACCGGTGTTGCGGTCGCTCGGTTTGACCGTGATGATCCTGGCGGTTTCGACAGCGGCCTGTTTGGCACCGATCAGCCCCGACGGTTTCCCGACGGTCGGTGCCGGCGGCTACTTGGGCGCGATGGGAAGCGAGTTCCTGACGTCGCATTTCGCCCTGCCGGGAGCTTGGATCCTGACGATCACGGTGCTGATCATCGGCCTGCTGCTGACGACCGATTACGCGCTTTGGTACGCCGGCGTGAAGGTACTCGCCTGCGGCGCGATGGTATCGCGAAAAGGCTTCGAATCGGTTCACGGATCGCTGCCGTTGGGAACCGGTGATCGGTCACGAAGGGTGCTCACCGACCTCGATGCGGTGCCGGGCACCGCTCATGCGGGTGGTGCCGCGGCGAAATCGTCGTCGGCCAAGGACACGAACGCCGCAGCCGGGGCGGCGATCAAGGAGATGGACAGCGACGACGAAAGCGGTCCCTATCACGAGCCGACGATCAAGCTGCGTTCGCGGCCCAAGGGAAGCAAGTCGGCTGCATCGCAAGGCGACTCGGGTTCGCGGTCTGACCACCAGTCCGGTGCGGCCGAGCGGGCCGAGCGGGCCGATGCGAAAGCTGCCGGCGAAGATGCGGATGCGGATGCGGATTTCGGAAAAGTTTCGACGGGAGTCGCGCCGGCTTTGGCGAAGCTGGCCGCGGCGGTCGGGCTGAAGTCGAAGCGGGGTGGCGGCGGCGCGGACGCCACGGATAAGGACGCGGACGACGGCGTTCCGCCCTGGGAAGACGCCGACGGGGAAGCGTCGGGCGAGCGTTCGGGTCGCGGGGCAAGCGGTGTGCATCGTGACTTGGACGTCGCCGGCGAGACGCTGAAGCTGCGTCAGGACGAGTCGCACGAGACGCCTGAACCCAACGGCGGCCAGGAACCCAAGATTCGGCTGCCCAAGAAACGCGAGGAGTTGCAGGCGGTCATCGACGCGGTCAACGAGGATTTGCCGGACGGCGTCGACGAGTACCGATTGCCCAGCGTCTCGCTGTTGGATGAAGCCGATGACATCTGCTACGCCGACCAGACCGCCGAGGTCCGCCGCAAGGCACGGATCTTGGAAGAGACCTTTCGCAACTTCGGGTTCAACATCCGGGTGGTCGAGATCGAGACGGGGCCGGTGATCGCGCAGTACGAAGTGGAACTGGAAGCGGGCTTGAGGCTCAGCAAGATCACCGGCTTGGCCGACGATTTGGCGATCGCGTTGCGGGTGCCGAGCGTCCGGATCGTCGCGCCGATCCCCGGCAAAAACACAGTCGGTATCGAGGTCCCGAACGAACAACGTCAGGTCGTGACGCTTCGCGAGGTGATCGAGGAGTGCGGCGAATCGACTCGCAAGATGAGCATCCCGGTCTTCTTGGGCAAGGACGTTTCGGGCAACCCGCTGACGATCGACTTGACGAAGATGCCGCACCTGTTGATCGCCGGCCGAACCGGGACGGGGAAGAGCGTCTGTTTGAACGCGATCATCACGTCGGTGTTGATGACGTGCAGCCCCGAGCAGGTCCGGATGCTGATGATCGACCCGAAGATGGTCGAGCTATCCGGTTACGCACGGTTGCCGCACCTGATGCACCCCGTCGTGACCGATATGAAGAAGGCCGAAGCGATTTTGGCTTGGGCGGTCGACAAGATGGAAGAGCGTTATTCGCTGTTGGCCAAGGCGGGGGTTCGTCACATCAACAGCTACAACGATTTGGGCCGCGAGGAACTTTGCAGGCGGCTGGAGATCGAGCCGGGAGACGATTCCGGCGTGCCGGAGCGACTGCCGTTCATCGTGATCGTCGCCGACGAAATGGCGGACCTGATGATGACGGCTGGCAAGGAGGTCGAGACTCACATCATCCGCTTGGCACAAAAGAGCCGCGCGGTCGGAATTCACCTGATCCTGGCGACCCAAAAACCGACCGTCGACGTGATCACCGGCCTGATCAAAAGCAACCTGCCAGCCAGGCTCAGCTTTCAGGTCGCCAGCCGCACCGACAGCCGCGTCGTTCTCGACGAAAACGGCGCCGACAAGCTGCTCGGCAACGGCGACATGCTGTTCCTGTGGCCCGGCACCAGCACGCTCATCCGCGGCCAAGGGACGTATCTGTCGGACGCCGAAATCGACCGGGTCGTCGCCCATTGCAGCACCGGCGAACAGAACTTCGTCGGGGAATTGATGAACCTCAAGGTCGAGCAGGGTGACGGCGAGTCGACTGGAGGCTTGCCAGGGAACTTGAAGAAGCGGGACGAGTTGTACGAGAGTGCGATCGAAGTTGTGATCCGAGAAGGTCGCGGCAGCGTGTCGCTGCTCCAACGCTGCCTCGGCATCGGCTACGGGCGTGCCGCCAGGCTGATCGATTACATGGCCGAAGACGGCATCGTCGGCGAATACAACGGCAGCCAAGCCCGTGAAGTGATCATCTCGGTCGCCGACTGGGAGCGGATGCAAGGCATGACCGCAGCCGCAGAAGAACCGAAGCAGTCGCCGTCGCGGCCGAACACGACGACCTACCCCAAAGCGGCGGATCTCGACGACCGCCCCGATTGGGATGATGACGATGACCGCGAACGGGACGACGAAGACGATTGAGCTCGCGGTGCCACACGCCGATGGCGCAAACGCTCACGCGTCACATGATGACGCGAATCTCACTCCCCGCCATT
>RECD01000094.1 GCA_007694185.1 Planctomycetaceae bacterium | reverse complement strand
CCTTCCCTAACGATCCCGTCACCATCTAGCCAACACCCTGATCATGAACAGCCACCGCCCGATAACCCGGCTGACCTGTTGCGCCGTGATCCTTTGCCTCGGCTGGGTGCCAACCGCAGACGCCGATGAGACGGCCGACCTTGCCGCGGTCGGTTACGGCCTGCTGGCAAAGTATTGCCAACAGTGCCATGGGGACGAATTCGCCTACCCCGGATTGGATATCCGCGATCGCGATTCGTTGACCAGCGGTTACCGAGACGAACCGCCGATGCTCGTCCCGGGCGACGCGACCGGGTCGCGGTTGTTCCAACGAGTGGTTGACGGCGAAATGCCTCCCGAGGACCAGCCCCAGCCGACTCCCGAGGAACGCGAGCGGTTGCGGGCTTGGATCGATGCCGGGGCGACTTTCCCGGTCACGCACCGACCCGATCGCGGTTTCGTCGGTGAGGCGACGTTGTTGCAAAACATCGCGACCGATCTCAGCCGTTTGCCCGCCGCCGACCGGCGCCATGCCCGCTACTTTTCGCTGGCACACCTGTGGAACGACGCCTCGATCAGCGACGAGCACCTGAGGATGGTTCGGGCTGCGGTATCCAAGCTGATCAATAGCCTGTCGAGCCAACCGCGGATCGTCCCTCCCACGGCCATCGATGACGACGGATTGATCCTGCGGGTCGACTTGCGAGACTACGGTTGGAACCATCGCCAACACTGGTTGCCGCTGCTATCGCGGTATCCCTACGGACTGGTGATCTCCGGCGAGATCGCCGATGCGGTCTATGCCGCGACGGAGTGCGACCTGCCCTACCTCCGAGCCGACTGGTTTGTTCATCATGCGTCGCGGCCGCCGCTCTACCACCAACTGGTCACTTTTCCCGATTTCGTCGGCATCCCCGAGAACCTCGCGACCTTGGAACGGTTGCTGGGCGTCGACATCCGACGAAATTTTCGTGACGGCAAATTGGTACGAGCGGCGTTCAGCGGCAACAAGTCGGGGGTGTCGGACCACAACCGGATGGTGGAACGCCATGACGCCCGGTACGGATATTACTGGCCGAGTTATGACAGCGCCGGCGACAGCGGCCGGCAAAACTTTTTTCGCTTCCCACTCGGCCCCAAGTTGAACGGGGATGACCAACCGGCCGCTTTCGACCACGACGGCGGCGAGATGATCTTCAGCCTGCCGAACCACTTGCAGGGTTACATGCTGACGACGGCGGACGGAGCGCGGATCGATGTCGGCCCACAAGAGATCGTGAAGGACCCGAACCGGTTCAGCGGCGGCTTCGACATCGTCAACGGCATTTCCTGCTTCGGATGCCACAAGGAAGGGATGATCCCGTTCACCGATACCCTCCGCCAACAATACCTCGGTCGCGGTGGTGAGATCGCCAAAAAAGTCCTGCAACTCTATCCCGAACAGGCGACACTGGACCGGCTTGTGAAGCGAGATCGCGAGCGGTTCGTGTCGGCTTTGGAGGCGGCAACCGGCGACTTTTTGCGGTCTGCCGATGACACGCGACCGGCGACCGAATTCCCCGAACCGATCACGTTGGTCGCCAAACGCTACGGAAACAGCGTGACGTTGCCCCAAGTCGCGAGTGAACTCGGGTTGCCGCGTTCTCCCGAAGCGGCCCAGGCGGCCGGGATTCGGGCCAACGCCGGCGAACTGGAGTCGGCGATTCGCCTCAGCGACTCGCTGAGGCGATTGGAACTGTTGCCGCTGACCGCCGGCGAACCGTTGACCCGTGCCCAATGGGAACTGGTATTCCAGCGTACCGCGCGGGAATTGCGAATCGGACTGCCGCTAACCATCCAATGACCGACCGGGGCCGCCCACCGGCGGTCCCCTACCGACCACCCCAATCCCAATCATTCCCAACAACCCCGCCCGCTAGCGGATCGGAGTACGCGATGACGCCGATGTTTTCTCGCCCAGTCATGTTTCGCCCAGTCAGGAACGGGCTCGCGGCGGCCGCCAAGCCGCTGATGCTGGCGGGCGTCCTGGTCGGATTTTGCGGTTGGTCGATCGCTAGCGCCTCGGCGAACCAAGACTTGCAGGAGGGGTTGAGCCGCCTCGCCAAGGCGGTCAAGACGTCGCTGGAGGACGAGGGGGTCGACGCGGTGAACGTGGGTGATTTCATCGCCCCGCCCCGCCTTCAAAGCGGGAGCGGCACGGGCTTGAAACTCCAGATCGTCGAGGCCTTGAAGGCCGCCGGCGTGCGGGTCGAGGCCACCGCCCCAACCCAACTGATCGGCCGCTTCACCGTGCGGGAGGAACAGGAACGGGACGAGGACGCGTTCGAGTCGATCGCGCTGCGGATCACGGCGACCTTGCTCGACCGCGACGACGAGGAGTTGGCGAGACTCAACATCTCGGTCTTCGGCGACTCCGCCCTGCAACTCGTCGGGGCGCAAGGTTCCCTGCCGCCGACGAACGCCCCCCGGGAAAGAGAAGCCAGCAAACGCGAGGCGATCGAAGCGCCGCTGCCGACGATCGCCGGCAACGAAGTGCGGACGTCGGCCGACAGCCCCTTCGGCCTGGAGGTTTTGGTCACCCGTGGCAGCGGCGCCGAACCACGCCGCCCCGAACTCGAACCGGCCGGTGACCGCGGCCAGCGGGCCTTTGTCCGGTTGGCCAACGGAGACGAATACGTCGTGCGGTTGCACAACCGATCCGCAACCGAAGTCGCGGTGACGTTGACGATCGACGGGCTGAGCATGTTCGCGTTCAGCGAAACGGGAAATTTCGGCAGCCAGGTCTTGGTCCCTCCCGGAGGGCGAGTCGACATCCCGGGCTGGTTCATCAACGATCGGCTGACCGACGCCTTCGAGGTCAGCGGCTACGCCAAGAGTGCCGCCGCGTCGGTCGGGGTTCCCGTCACCGACGTCGGAACCATCACGGCGGCGTTTTACGAATCGGTACCCGGCAGCGAAAAGGACGCGCAGGCGACCGCCCGCGGCCGCCAGATCGAAAAGCGTTATGTCCAGGTCAAGCGAATCATCAAAGACTTGCAAGCCGTCATCAGCGTCCGTTATCACCGTTGACGGTCTAGCGACCCTGTTCCCTGTTCCCTGTTCCCTGCACTGCGAGACCGATCCGATGAACTTTCGTCTGTGGTTTTGGCTTTGCCTCGGTTTGTTCGGCTTTTGCCTGCCGTTGCCCGGCGCCTCGGCGCAGGGGAAAAAGTATGCGTTGCTGGTCGGCGTGCAGAAGTACGACGCGAGCCAACTCTCGCCGCTGGCCTACGCCGAGCGGGATGCCGAAGCGTTGGGCGAGGTGCTCAAGGGCTTGGAGTTTGACGTCAAGGTGATGACCAGTTCGGCGCCGATCCCGTCGCTCGAACCGGTGTTGGCGGAGGACATTTTTCGGCAACTCGACCGGCGTTTGGCGACCCTGACCCGCGACGACACGATCCTGATTTTCCTGTCGGGGCATGGGGTGCAACTGAAGAGCGACCCGCCCGATCAAGACGGCGGGAAAGAGACGTACTTTTGTCCCCAGCGGGCCGACCTCGGCAACCGGGACAGCCTCGTGCCGATCAGCGAGGTGATGCGTCGTTTGGCGGCCAGCGGGGCGGGCAAGAAGTTGCTGCTGGTCGACGCCTGCCGGGACGAGGTGGAACCGAAGGACGTCCGCAACAAGTCGGTGGAAAAGGAACTCGACCCGGTCGGTTCGATCCGTCGCCGCGTTCCGGGGGGGATGATGGCGTTGTTCAGTTGCAGCGCCAAGGAGCAGAGTTTCGAGCTCGAATCACTCGGGCACAGCGCCTTCAGTTACCACCTGTTGAAGTACTTGCGTGGCGAAGCGGATACGTTCCGCTATCCGCGTCAGGAATTGAGCCTGACCGAGATGGTGTCTTACGTGACCCGCGAGACTCGCGACTTCATCGACGGGCGGCTCGACAAAGACCAAACCCCGCAGATGGTCGGAAAGGCAAACGAATGGAGTCTAGGGCGATTGTTGGTGTTGGGTGTAACCGAGGGTACCCGGGCTGGCGAGGTGCGGACGTTCGCGGGTGATTCTCAAGTGAAGTTCTGTTGGTGCCCACCGGGCAGTTTCCGGATGGGATCACCGCCGAACGAGCCGGGCAGATACGACGATGAAACGCAAGTCGACGTCCGATTGAGCCGCGGCTTTTGGCTCGGGCAAACGGAGGTGACGCAAGGTTTTTGGCAAGCGGTGATGGGGACGCGTCCGTGGTCGGGGGAAAGCAATGTGCGAGAGGGGATCAACTACCCGGCGACCTACGTCAGTTGGGAGGATGCGGTGGCGTTTTGTGATCGTTTGACTTCACGTGAGCGTGCTGCGGGCCGTTTGCCGGCGGGTTGGAGCTATCGGTTACCGACGGAAGCGGAATGGGAATACGCCTGCCGAGCGGGGACATCGACTGCCTACAGCTTCGGGAACGTCGAGGCTCGCCTGGGCGAGTTCGCGTGGTACTCAGCGAACGCTGGCGGTCACACTCACGAGGTGGGTACGAAGGCGGCGAACCCTTGGGGGCTGTACGATTGCCATGGCAACGTCTGGGAATGGGTACAGGATTGGTTCGATCGTGAACTTGCTGGCGGCCTCGACCCAACAGGCCCGACGACGGGCTCGAACCGGGTCTACCGTGGTGGTGGCTGGTTCAACTCCGCCAGGGACGTCCGATCGGCGAGCCGCATCTACGGCGACCCGTCGCGCCGGGGCAACGGCCTGGGCTTCC
>RECD01000062.1 GCA_007694185.1 Planctomycetaceae bacterium | reverse complement strand
TCAACGCACGGGCTCAGCACGACAAAACCGTCGCGTGAACCGGAAGTGCGGACCACGCGAGCTCTGCGGTCAACGTCAACCGTTGCCGCCTGATAACGCGAGTCGGTCTTGGCAGGCTGCGGACGGATGCTGCCGGACGAGAAGTCTGGCAGGGGAATTTGACAGGGGAGTCGGTGCGATGAACCCGAACCTGCCGAATGATCACGAAACGTCGCCTTGGGTGGGCGGCTCGATCACCGGTTCCGATTGGCCTGCCGGTAGGGTGCGGATGTGAATGTCTTGCTGAGGGAAAGCGATCTCGATACCCGCCTGACGGAATCGTTGATCGATGGCGGTGTTGAGTTCGTGCAGGGTCGACATCCGGTTTTCGAGCGTTGCGACGAAACAGCGGGCGACCAGGTTGAGTGCCGAGTCGCCGAATCCATCGAACAGCACGCTCGGCTTGGGATCGATCATGACATGCTCGTGCTGGTTGCAGATTTCCGATAACAATCGGCAAGCTAAGGCGGTGTCGCTGCCGTAAGCGACCCCGACCCGGATTTCGAGCCGGTTCGACGCGTCGCTCAGCGTCCAGTTGATGATCCGATCGGTGATCAGACTTTTGTTGGGAATGATCAGTTCCTGACGCTCCCAATTGCGGACGATCGTCGAGCGGATCCGGATGCGGGTCACCGTGCCGGTCGTATCGCCGATGGTCACGACATCGCCGACACGGATCGGCTGCTCAAACAGCAGGATCACGCCGCTGACGAAGTTCGCGAAGATCTCTTGCAGGCCGAAACCGAGACCGACGCCCAAGGCCGCAACGAGCCACTGGATGCTGTCCCATCGCAGGCCCAAGATGCTGAAGCTCAACCAGATGCCGACGCTGAGGATCGCGTAGCTGGCCAACGAGGTGATCGCGTAGCGGGCCGGCTTGTCGAGCGGCAACTTTTCGAGCAAGGTGATCTCGACCAGGCCGGGGACGTTGCGAGCCGAAACGATGGCCAAAAACAGGATCGGCACCGCCAGCACGAAGTTCGCCAACGTGATCGGTACGATCGTGCCGTCGACACCCACGGACGGCCACAGTTCGACGCGGTCGAGAAACCCGATGATCGGCAGGACCGGGGCCCAGAGGTAGGAACCACCGACAAGCACCGCGACCCACATTGAGGCGTTGAGCAATCGCTGGGTGGGACCGGCGAGTTCCTCCCGTTGCCAACGATCATCCGGCTGGCTGATGGGGGAGTTCTCCCGCGTGATTTCGGTTCCGACACCGCTGCCGACACCGTTGCCAACATCCGATCGGAAGGGGGTCGAGGCCTGGGCGGTCGCCGATTGGGGGGCATCCGATCCGAGGGCGTGTCGCCGGACCTGTCGCACCGCCAGCCAGCGTTTGAGCAACCCGTAGGCGAGGGTCAATCCGAGGCCGAGCCAGAGTGACCAGTAAAGCCGATCGGCCATCAGGATCGCGGCGTGGGTGTAGCCGGCGAGCGACAAGAAGGCGAGGATCAGCGGCAGCAGTGGCAGCAGCAGCCCGAGCCATTGTGGGCGGGTTGCGTCTTTCGCAGCCTCAGAAAGACGACCCGTCGCTGACTGGACGGCGGCGATACCCCGCTGGGGATGAAAGGCGCGGGCGAGGATCGCGGCCAACAGGGCCATCGAGACGACGAACAACAATCGAGCCGCGTCGCCGTCTCGGCTAGCAGAAGAGGCATGAGAGGTCAGGTTCCAGAGGAAAATGACCGGGACACCCAACCAGACCGCACGAAAGATCGCTCGCCGCGCGAGCCGATTTCGTTCCGGTTGGAAATCGAAATGGGTTTCCGCCAGGCCGTTGGGGGCGAGCATCCGGGCGGACCAAATCAGCGGCAGGACCAGCGCCCCGACCAATTGCAGCGCTTCGCCCAGCGCTTCCGAAAAGCCCGATTCGTCTTGGATGCCGATCAGGATCACCCCGGCGACTTCCAGCACCACCGGCAAGGGGAGCACGATGATCAGCGAGACGGCCAAGGCGGCGAACGTTGCGGCCAACGGGTGACCCGTCGGCAAGCTAGCCAAGCGGTTCAGGATTCGCAAACGTGATTGCAGTCGCAACCGAAGCAACAGCGGCAGGCCGCCGAAGAACGCCAGCAAGGTCAACAATTCGGGGCGACGGGGGGCTTCGTGGATCAGGGCTGCCAAGGAATCGGCGAAGGCTTTTGGTTGCAGCGTTCGGCGCAGCGTCCGCCAGGCATTCGGCAGGGCCGAAGGGCGAAAAGTGGTCGCGTCGCGAATCCAGACGACGTGGGCGTCGACCAGCGATCGATAGCCGTCGATCCGGCGTCGGTTCAGTTCCAACAAGCTCTTGAATTCGATCAGGTCCTGGATCTGGCTCTCGGTGTCGGTGAGCAATCGTCGCAGCAGGCTGATTTCCTCAGGGTCGATCGCCTGCAAGCCCGTCTCGGCTTGGGTCACTCGCGGCAGGCGTGCGGTGCCGGCTCGCGGGCGATCACCCGGCTTGAAATCTCGAATGTCTTCCAGCGTCAGATAGACCTCGGATTGCAGTTGGCGGGTTCGCTCGATCGCCTCATCGAGTTCTGCGATTTCGCCGCGCAGTTGCGCCGGCGACTCGAGCCGGTCGCGGGCTCGGAGCAGTTTTAAGCCGAGCGCCGGCCGCAGCCCTTCGGCCGATTCGAGATCACGTTTGATCTCGGCCTCGTTCTGTTTCCACTCCTGTTCCTGTTCGTCCAGCCGGGCGCGGCGGGCGGCCGTCGTCCGTTGCAGCGCGGCATTTTCGCTGATCAAGTCCAACCAGCGCGTTTCCAACGTCAGCACGAGCGAGCCTTCGGTATCGACCGAATTGAGGATCAGGCGGTTTTGATATTCCGCCAATTCGGTTTCGACGCGGTAGCGTTTGCGGCCGCTGAGCAGGTCGTTCCAAAGCTTCAGTAGTGCGCCGGCATGAGCCGTTGCAGCGCGGGCGGCCTCGACTTGCAGCGGCAACAAGTCGGTTTCGGCTTCGAGCATCGCCTGTTCGGCCTGCAGCGTCGCCAACCTTTGCCGCGCCGTGGCGATGGCGATCCGCCGTTCATTTTCGCGAGCGGCGCGGAGGACACCCTGCGGGTCCCCTTCCGACTCACCGATCTTGATCGCGACCGCCTCATCGATCGCGGTTCGAGCCTCGTTGATCTGCGTTGCCAGGGTGGTCGCGCGGCCGATCCGTTCTCGTTCGGTCGCCTCGAGGGCCTGTTGAGCCGACCGGGCGGCATCGAAATCGGCTTCCGCTACCGTCCGTCGCTGACGAATCACCTCGACCGAAAGCGGTGCGAACTCGTTCGTAGCGTCCTCTGGCAAGCCCGGTTGGGTCTGCAACGCTGCTAGCTTATCCCGCGCGTCCTCGGCTCGTGTGACGACCGTCTCGATCGCCTGGCGGTACGCCGCTTCACGCTGCCTCAGCTCGGCCAGGGTGCGGAGTTGCTCGAGCGAACTGCGAAGCGCAGCGACCAACCGGGTTTGGAACGATTCGTCCGCAGCCGGTTCGGCTTCGACCGCCGTCAATTGCGATTGGAGCGCCTCCGGGGTTGGCAGTTCCGCCCCATTGGCCGGTGCCGGCTGCTGCCCGTTGTCCGTTGGGCTGGGGATCGCGGCCGGTAGCGGATCGGCGGTTTGATCCTGTCCTGCCGGTGGTGCCGATTCTTGGGCCCGGCCGGGTGAAAAACCCGGGTTTGCGAGGGCAAAAAAGGCCAGAAAGACCAAAATCAGCCCGCGGTTTCGTCGGTCCGAATCGTGCACAGCTTCCAAAATTTCGCCAATCGGTTGAGAACGGGTGATGGGCAGGTTGCCACTTTCAATGTAGGTCATTCTGAGCAGGATGCGATCGCCGCCCGCCTGACCAACCGGACGACGGTTGGTAGACTGTCCGTAGGAAAGGCGGGAAAATCGCTGGGAAGCCGGGGGCTCCCACCCGTCCGGTTCCGCAAGTCGAGGATCGGCATGACCAATACCACCGGATCGCCCGGGACCCCCTGGAACGTCCCCAACCTGCTGACCAGCATCCGGTTGGCGTTGGCGATCGCCGTGATCGGGCTGATCCACTGCCACTGGTTCATGGCGGCGCTGGTGACCTTTGTGATCGCAGCCGGCACGGATTGGATGGACGGCTACTGGGCTCGCAAGTACGGGCAAGTCACCAAGTTGGGGCGGATTTTTGATCCGTTCGTCGACAAAATCATCATTTGCGGAACGTTCATCGCCTTGGTCGCGATCCCGAATTCGGGGATCGTCGCTTGGATGGCGGTGGTGGTCGTCGGCAGGGAATTGCTGGTGACCAGCCTGCGAGGGATCATCGAGGGGGCGGGCGGCGATTTCTCCGCGACCTGTTGGGGCAAATGGAAGATGGTCTTCCAGTGCCTCGCCGTCGTGATGTCGCTGGCCTACCTGATGCAGGGGGAGACGTCGAGTTGGCCGGAGTGGCTGCGGACGGCATCGATCTGGCTTGCCGTCCTGGTCACCGTCTACTCGGGTTTCGATTACACGCTGGCCGCCGCGCGGGTGCTCCGCGCCGAAGGGGTCCAATAGATGTCGGCGGAGTCATGGTTTCAGGGCTTGGAAGTCGCCACCTACGTGGCCGCGGCGGCTAGCCTGGGGATGTGGATCTTCCTCGTGCGGGCCCGGATCGCCCCTCGCAAACCGCTGGTCGAGCCAGTCGGGCGTCCGGCCACCCGGTGGACGCTCGCGGAATTTTTTCTCTGTTTCGGGTTATGGTTGGTCTGCTTGACCGCGGCCGTGATGACGGTCCAGAAGTACTGGGGCGTGCCGGTCGCGGAAGGCGATGCGGAGACGACGATTTCCCTATCCCCGGAGGGGCTGATGGCCTCGGCGATCGGGATGACGATCGTCAACTCGCTCGTCCTCATCTGCCTGGCCACCCACATGGGTTTGGTCAACCGCGCAGCCCTCGAAGCCGCCGGGCTCTGGCCCGCGCGCCGCGACCTGCGCCTCGGGCTGATCGCGGCGCTTGCGATCCTGCCGCCCGTGTTGCTGCTCGCCACCCTGTTGGACAAGCTGATCCCCTACGAGCATCCCGTCTACGAAGCGATCGGTCGGGAGCCGAGTCTGGGGTTGTTCTTGGCGATGGCGTTGGGGACGGCGTTGATCAGCCCGGTGTTGGAAGAGTTCATGTTTCGCAGCTTGCTGCAAGGCGGGTTTCAACGCTTGGCGCGGTTGTCGGAGGCGCGGCGAACGGCTGCCGAAGGGGACTCGTCGACACCCCCCGAGGCGGCGCGATTGCAAGACGCTGAATGGATCGGCCGGGACGAGGTAGCGAGTTGGCCATGGTGGCCCGTCGTCTCGTCCAGCATGGTGTTCTCCTTCATGCACCTGGGGCACGGCGCCGCCCCGGCCTCGCTGTTTGTGTTGGCGCTGGGGCTCGGTTACCTCTACCGGCAGACCGGTCGGCTGTGGCCCTGCATCGTCGTCCATGTGGTCCTGAACGGATTCTCGATGCTCGGTTTCGGACTGAAGATGCTCGCCGGCGGCTGAGCCGGTCACCGATTTGCTCCGGCTTCACGATATCAACGGATTGCGACCCCGACATGACGACATCCATCACGGTCAAAGGAGCGAGAGAACACAACCTCCGCAACGTCGACCTGTTACTCCCCAGGGGGAAGCTGATCTGCTTCAGCGGCGTGTCGGGGAGCGGCAAAAGTTCGCTGGCGTTTGACACGTTGTACGCCGAAGGGCAACGCCGTTACGTCGAAAGCTTGAGCCATTATGCCCGCCAGTTCATGGGGCAGATGCCCAAGCCGGATGTCGACTTCGTCGGCGGGCTGAGCCCTTCGATCTCGATCAGCCAGAAGTCGACGGGCAACAACCCGCGGAGCACTGTCGGCACGATCACCGAGATCTACGACTTTCTGCGGGTCCTATTCGCGCGTGTCGGCACGGGGCATTGCCCGGCCTGCGACCAGCCGATCACGGCGCAAACCCAGGCGTCGATCCAAGCGCGGGTGATGGCGATCGATGCCGACCGCACGCTGTGGGTCCTGGCGCCGCTGGCGCGGAACCAGAAAGGCGAGTTTCGCGACCTGTTCGAGGAGCTGCGGCGTCAGGGCTTCGGCCGCGCGCGGGTCGACGGCGAAACGATCTCGCTCGCCAACCCCCCGTCGCTCGATCGCCAACACCGCCACAACGTCGAAGTGGTGATCGAGCGGGTCGAGCCGGCCGACCGCGACACCGGCCGGGTTCACGATGCCGTGACGCAAGCGTTGCGACTGGGCGAGGGCACGCTGATCGTCTCGGCGACCGAACCGGAGGCCGAGGCCGTCGGTCCCGTTGTCGAGGATTGGCTGTTTTCGGCGAAGTACGCCTGCGGCGGTTGCGGCCAGAGCTTTCAAGCCCCTTCGCCGCAACTGTTCAGTTTCAATAGCCCCCAGGGGATGTGCGGCGGCTGCGACGGTTTGGGTGAACTCTACACGTTCGTGCCGGAACTGCTGGTTTCCGACCCGTCGCTGTCGTTCAAGCAAGGCGCGATCTCGTTGCTCGGGCGCTGGGCCGATCTGAGCCGCTACCGCAAACACGTCTATCAAGGCGTCGCCAAGGGGGTGGAAACGGAACTCGAATGGCGTGCCGGCACGATGCTGGACAAACCCTGGGAAGAATTGCCGGAGGAGGCCAGAAAGATCTGGTTGTGGGGGACCGACCAAACGCTGGCGTTCACCTACCGCGGCGGCGGCGCCACCCGCCGCTATTTGGCCGAGTTCGATGGGATCATCCCGGAGTTGGTCGAACGCTACCGGACGACGAAGAACAAGCTGCAACTGCGGCAATTCGAAAAGAAAATGCAGACGTTGCCCTGCGTCGATTGCAGCGGACAACGGCTTAACCCGCAGGCCCGTGCGGTCCGGTTGGATAGCGACTCGGCCGCCTTCGCGGACTCCCCCAGTCAGTCGTTGCCGTCGCTGTGCGAGTTGTCGATCGAACGGCTGGCCGAATTCTTTGGCGAGATCCGGTTGAACGAGATGGGATGGCAGATCGCCGGGGAGGCGGTCAAGGAGATCCGTCAACGGCTCGGTTTCCTGCTCGGCGTCGGGCTCGGCTACCTCACGCTGGCCCGCACCGCGCCCACGTTGTCCGGTGGCGAATCACAGCGGATCCGTTTGGCGGGCCAAATCGGCAGCGGTTTGGTGGGCGTGCTGTACATCCTCGATGAGCCCTCGATCGGTTTGCATCCGCACGACAACGATCGCCTGATCCGCACGCTGCTGAAGTTGCGGGATGCGGGCAATACGCTGATCGTCGTCGAACACGACGAGGACACGCTGCGGGCCGCGGACCTGATCGTCGATTTCGGCCCTGGCCCCGGTGTCCGTGGCGGGCACATCGTCGCGACCGGAAACATCGACGAGATCCGCGAAAACCCAATCAGCGTCACGGGGCAATTCTTGGGCGGCCACCGCGAGATCGCGATCCCCGAAACGCTCCGGCCATCCGACCCGAACCGTCGCTTGATCCTCCGCGGTGCCCGGCACAACAACCTCAAGAATCTCGACGTCGAGATCCCCTTGGGAACGCTCGTCTGCGTCACCGGGATGTCAGGCAGCGGGAAGAGTTCGCTGATCGGCGACATCTTGGAACCGCTGTTGCGCTGCCGGCTCAACGGCGCCGAGGTGGAGATCGGTGAGCACGATTCGGTGGAGGGTTTGGAGCACCTCGACAAGACGATCGCGATCGATCAATCGCCGATCGGTCGCACGCCGCGGAGCAACCCGGCGACCTACGTGAAGGTCTTCGACGACATCCGCGATCTGTTCGCCCAGATGACCGATGCGAAAACTCGCGGTTACACCGCCAGTCGCTTCAGCTTCAACGTCGATGGCGGGCGGTGTACGGCCTGCGACGGCAACGGCGCCAAGAAGCTCGAAATGGACTTCCTGGCTGACATCTGGGTCACCTGCCCGGTCTGCGCCGGCAAGCGGTACAACCGGGAGACGTTGGCGGTCAAGTTCAAAGGGCACTCGATCGCCGACGTGCTGGAACTCGATATCGCTGATGCGTTGCGACTGTTCGAGAACGTACCCAAGATCGCCGACACGCTGCAAACGCTCGTCGATGTCGGCTTGGAATACCTGAAGCTCGGGCAACCGTCGCCGACGCTGTCGGGCGGCGAGGCCCAGCGGATCAAGCTGTCGCGGGAACTGAGCCGCAAGGCGACCGGCAAGACGCTGTACATCCTCGACGAACCGACGACGGGCTTGCATTTCGCAGACATCGAATTGCTGCTGCGGGTGTTGCACGGGCTCGCCGACCGCGGCAACACGGTGGTGGTGGTCGAGCACAACCTCGACGTGATCAAGACGGCCGATTGGGTGATCGACCTGGGGCCGCTGGGAGGCGACGGGGGAGGCGAGATCGTCGCCTGCGGGACGCCGAACCAGATCGCGGAAACCGCGGGCAGTTTCACCGGCGAAGCGCTGCGGCGAATGTTCGCGCGAACCCAGCGGTTAACATCGCCGGACGATTCTGCGTCCCGCTCAACGTCGCCGACGCTACGTGACGGCCACGGTACGGGGCGGATGCAAAACGTGGGGCCGACGCACGAGGATGATCGCTCGGCAGCTGTGGTGACGTCGGTTGTCGAGCGGCCCGCCCCGCCCACCTCGGCGACGCGGCTGACCGTCCAGGGGGCGACCCAGCACAACCTGAAGCACGTCGACCTGTCGATCCCGCGTGACGCGATGACCGTGTTTTGCGGTCCCAGCGGCAGCGGCAAGTCATCGATGGCGATGGACACGATCTATGCCGAAGGCCAACGGAGGTACGTCGAGTCGTTGTCTTCGTACGCCCGGCAATTCATCGGCCAGGCACAAAAGCCGGCGGTCGAGCGGATCGAGGGGCTGTCGCCGGCAGTAGCGTTGGAACAGAAAAACGTCGGCCATTCGCCCCGCAGTACAGTCGGCACGGTCACCGAGATCTACGACTACCTGCGAATCCTGATGGCCAGATTGGGCGTGCCGCATTGCCCCGCTTGCCGGACGCCGATCGGTACCCAGACGCCGGACCAGATCGTCGACAAAGTGCTGGCGATGCCCGAAGGGAGCCGCATCCTGTTGCTGGCTCCGATCGAAGTCGAGCCCGGCCCTGACCCGGCCGACGCTTGGCGGCACCTGCGTGCGGCTGGCTACCAGCGGTTGCGGATCGACGGCCGAACCTTCCCGATCGACGAAGCCCCGGGCTGGGATGCCCGACGTCAACAGCGGATCCAAGTCGTGGTCGATCGCGTGATCGTCGCGGCAGGCGAGCGGTCTCGGATCGGCGACAGCGTCGAGCAGGCGTTGTCGCTGTCGGGCGGGTTGCTGGAGGTCGCGGTCGCCGACGCGGAGCGGGACGAACCGGCTTGGGTTGAGATCCGCCACAGCCAACACTTGGCGTGTGACGGTTGTGGCAGTTCTTTTCAACCTTTGACGCCGCACCATTTTTCCTTCAACAGCGCGGTCGGTTGGTGTCCCCAATGTGACGGCTTGGGCACGCAGCGGGGGACGAATCCCGCGGCACTGCTGTCGTCCCTGTCGGCGACGCTGCTGGAAGGGGCGTCACTGTTGTGGCCGCGAATCGACACCCCTTTGGCGCAAGCGATGTTGCGGGCGTTGGCCCGCGAGACGAATGTGCCGTTGGATGTGCCGATCGACGAACTGACGCTCGATCAGCGTCGGGTGCTGTTTCACGGCACGGGGCCGCGCTGGATCGCGGTCCGTTCGGAAGACTTCGCCGAGCCCCAGACGCCTGGGGGCAGGCCGCCGGCGTCCGCCGCAAGCGGCCGTTGGTTCCGCTACCAATTCAAAGGTTTCTATCCCGCGCTCGAAGAGGCGGCGCGGCTGATGCCGGGGTTGCGTGGCAAGCTCGATTCGTTCGTCGATGAGATCGCCTGTTCGACCTGCGGCGGGTCCCGCCTGCGAGACGATGCCGCCGCCGTCCGGTTTCGTGATCGGACGATCGGCGATTTGACGCAACTCCCGTTGGGCCGCCTGCACGATACCGTGCGGTCCTGGCGGTTGGATGACCGGGAAAGGAAGATCGCCGGCGAATTGCTCCGTGAGATCGAATCACGTTTGCAATTTTTGACCGACGTCGGGCTCGAGTACCTGACGCTGTCCCGCGGCGCGGCGACGCTGTCCGGCGGCGAGTCCCAACGGATCCGGTTGGCATCCCAACTCGGCAGCGGCCTGTGTGGCGTGCTCTACGTCCTCGACGAACCGACGATCGGGCTGCACCCTCGCGACAACTATCGCCTGATCGCCGCCATGCACCGGCTCCGCGATCTCGGCAACACGTTGTTGGTCGTCGAGCACGACCGCGAAGTGATCTCGTCAAGCGATTACTTGTGTGACTTCGGCCCGTTCGCGGGACGCGCCGGCGGTCGGGTCGTGGCGCAAGGCTCGCCCGGTGACCTCAAGCCGTTGGAAACGTCCGTGACGGCCGGTTTTCTGGACGGCCGACAATCGATCCCGCTGCCCGAGTCGCGGCGTGAGGTCCGCCTTGATCCGGCCGTATTGGCGGAAGCGGTCGCAAACGGGCACTTCGGGACAACCAATGGCGGACAGTCTGAGAGCCGCTTTCCGGCCAAGAAATCGACGGAAACGCCGACACTCGTGATCCGTGGCGCGCGCGAAAACAACCTTCGCAACCTCGATTTGCACCTGCCGCTGGGGGTGTTTACGGCGATCACGGGGCCCAGTGGTAGCGGCAAGAGCTCATTGATCAACGGGATCCTCTACCCGGCACTCGCTCGTCGACTCCATCGGGCTCGCATGCGCCCCGGACGCCACGACCGGATCGATGGGTTGCGGTTCATCGACAAGGTGATCCGAGTCGATCAGTCGCCGCTGGGGAATCTGCCCAGCAGCAATCCGGCGACCTACACCGGGGTTTTCGAATTGATCCGCGGTCTGTTCGCCGGGCTGCCCGAGTCGGGCGAGCGAAAACTGACGCCGCGACACTTCAGTTTCAACGTTTCGGGCGGCCGCTGCGAAGCCTGCCAAGGCTCGGGGCGCCGCCGGATCGAAATGCACTTCCTGCCTGACGTGTGGGTCGAGTGCGAGGAATGCGGGGGGAAGCGGTACCAGCCGGAAGTGTTGGATGTCAAGTTTCATGGCAAGTCGATCAGCGACGTGTTGGACACGCCGATCGGCGACGCCGTGGAACTCTTCGCGGATCATCCCCGGATCGTGCATCTGTTGAAGACGATCTGCGACGTGGGGCTCGATTACCTGACGCTCGGCCAGAGCGCACCGACGCTTTCCGGCGGCGAGGCCCAGCGGATCAAATTGGCTTCGGAACTGGGGCGCCCCGATACCGGCCGGACGCTTTACTTGCTCGACGAGCCAACGACCGGGCTGCACTTCAATGACATCATCAAACTGCTGAATGTGATCCAGCGACTGGTCGAATTGGGAAATTCGGTCGTCGTCATCGAACACAACCTCGATGTCATCAAGTCGGCCGATTGGGTGATCGACATCGGGCCCGAAGCGGGTAACCGGGGCGGCCAGGTCGTCGCCCAAGGGCCGCCCGAAGCCGTGGCGGCACAAGCCATCGTCGCGCGGCAGATCTGGTCACAGGACAAGCACTCCCCGGTCACCGGTGTCGAGCGGCCGCCACGCTCCCACACAGGCGAATTCCTCGCACCGTTGCTGGATCAAGCGCTCGTGCAAGCCTACCTGGCGGGCCGCGGGGTCGATTATCAGCCCGCTCGTTTCGCGGCCATGCTTCGGGAACCGGTCGTGATGCCAAGCCGGCCGATCGAGTCACCTGTGGTCACGACCTCGGTAATGTCCCCGCAGGAATTCCGGTCGCTGGAACCGGTTTTGCCCCGTCCGCTCGAATATGCTTCGCGGCCCCAACCGGTTGCCGAGCCGAGCACCCCGGCCTACTCCGGGCCGGCAGCGGAGGCGGCTCAAGATGGCAATTGGGACGCAAAAACGGACAGACCTGCGGTTGCGACCAAGGAGGCTTCCGAGCCTTGGCGAGTTTTGGGACGACGTTGGCACAAATTGCCAAAGGGGTTCCCCAACAACGAGACGCCGCAATGGCCACTCGAATTGGCCGAATCGACCTTGAAATTGCTCGAAGGGATCGTCGGCGTCGAGGGGCTGGATTATGTCGACCCCGACCGGATTTCGATTAGCGGCGGCCAACCGGAGCGAGCTTGGGCCGAATTGAAAACGAAGGACCCTGCCGGTTTACGGCTGACTCTGATCGGGCCGCCTGAAGCGATCTGTCTCGATCTGCTGGTCGGCGTAGATATCGATGGGCCGATCGATCTGAGCGATCCCGATCAGATCCGCGTCACCCTGAACCTGACTGACCTAAGACACGCCCGCAGTCACAAGCTGAGGGAATTCGTTCGGAACCATTATTCCAGTTGCGAGGCAGCGGCACGCTTACACCTGAACCGCCGCTGAAATCGCTAACCCGCCTGCCCGCCTGCGAGGCAGTTGCGGGCTTTGTGGGTGGGCCCCAAAACGCCTACCGCATGGTCGGCGTATTCACGGATGCGGTGGGAACCGAAGTTCGATCACTCTTCGGCAGACAGCTTGCGGATCGACAGGTTGCGGAATCGGACCGGGTCGCTGTGACCGGCGAAACCGAAGTGGCCACTGCGGCGATCGACCCCCGAGTGAGTCTGGTCCTTCATGAATTCTTTCACCTCTGCCAAGTCGGCGTCCAGGATCACGTTGCCGTTCAGTTCCACCTTGATCTTCGATCCGCGGATCGTCATCTCTTGGAAGTTCCATTGACCGACTTCGCGGAGGAAACCGGTTTTGGCAGCGACCTTGCCGTAAGCCGAACCGTGAAACTGGCGGGGATCGAGGTTGGCGTATTTGCTGGCGGTGTCATCGAGCACTTGCAGTTCGGTCAGCCCGTCGTGAGCGGGGTTGCCCTTGCCGGAGTAGTGGATCGCGAACCCGTTGTTGCCGCCGGGCGGTAACAGGAACTCGGCGCGGGCGACGTAATGGTCGTAGGTGTCGACGGTGTAAAGGTTCCCGCCCTTGCCTTTGCGACACTGGATCGCCCCATCGACGACTTCGTAATCGTCCACGGCACCGGCCCACCCGGTCAACGTTTTGCCGTCAAAAATCGGCTCGAAGCCATCCGTGCTGTGGGCGGCCAGGATCGCGTTCGCTTCGTCCGCTCCGATTTCGCGGATCTCGATGTCCTTCCAACGGATCTCGCCGCCGTGGGTTTGCAGTTGGATCACCCCCTTGGCGAACAGCGGTGACGAGCGATCCCAGAAGTTTTCCATGATCGCGTGATCGACAACCAATTGGCCGTTCAGCTTGACGGTGGTGCGGGCGCCGACCTGGATGATGTGCAGGTCGTTCCATTCGCCGAACGGCCGATCGGCCTTGACCAACGGGTCCTTGCCGGGGGCTCCGGGGGAGTTGTTCCAGAGGCCACCGGAACCGAGGTTCGCGCCCAGGTTGAATTTGCGCTCTTCGGTCGAATCCCAGATCTGGACCTGGGGCGTGCCACGCAAGTAGATGCCGCTGTCGGCCAACGGCACCGTGCGGTACTTGATCTTGAACTCGATGTCGCCGTATTCCTTGTCGGTCGTCAAGTACGCGCCATGACCGTCATTGACCAATTCGTCGCCGTCGATGCTCCAGTGTGCGGCGACCTCTTCGGCCCATTTCTGCTTCTGCTCGTCCGTTGCCGTCGCGTACTTTTCGGGGTGCAGGTGAGGACGGCCGTGCCAGCCTTCGAGCGTCTTGCCGTCAAAGATCCGAGTGAATCCCTCGGTCGGCGAATCGGCGACCGCCAGCGGTGCGGCGACGAGGGCGAGCCCCGCGGCCAAACAAAGCGATCGGGCACGCAGGGAACGAGGTGGGGAGGCGACGTGAGCCGTCGCGGCGGCGGGAAGGTTTGTTTCTGGCATGGCAGGGAACCTGGGACGTGGCCCGAGAGGAAAGGGTGGGAAGGTAGTCAAATGCGGGAACGCGATCCAGTCGTGCAGGAAAACGCCGCATGGTCGGCAAGATCGCTTCGACCCCCCGACTCGCCCATCATACTCGACCCGCCGCCCGATCACAGCGTCGGAGCCGAACCTGCCCAAATCACGAAACCGCTATCGAATCGCAGCCTGGCTCCCGCAGCCTGGCTCCCGCAGCCGACAGCCCACAAGCTTGAAATCCGACTTCCCTCGACCGGAAGGTTTTCCGTATCTGATGGTCCGGGGCCGCATCGGTCGCAACGCGGCGTGTCCCCTGTCGTCAGGCGTACCGGCGTGAACAGGATCCGGAGCCGGAAATTCGGGTGTCGAGAGCGAGGCGAATGAGCGACGGATGAGCATCGGACGGCGTGCCACCAGCGATTCCAGGCGTCGACGCTTGTTGGTCTACCAGAGCCGTTGCCTGGAGGACGCGACCGGGGCGTCGGACCGTGGCCGCACCGAACGACTCCGTCAAGCCCGCCGTGCCCCGACCATTTACGGCTCCAACGTCCATCGCAGGCTGCGGGGCCGCTGGTTTTCGCTGGTCCCGGTCCGCCGCCGGGCGATGGCCGGCGTAACCGGTGCTGTCGGCGCGTTGGTTGCTGTGCTCTGCCTGGCGCATGGCTTGGCATTGTTTTGGCAGCCGCTGGCGGAACTCCCCCAAATCGCCAGGCCGCTCCGATTGGACCGTCCTGACAGCTTCGGCACCTGGGCCCGCGCCGCGATGCTGGCGCTAGCGGCCGGTGCGTCGCTGTTGATCTATCAATTGCGGCGACATCGCAACGACGATTTTCGCGGCAGCTACCGGATTTGGCCCCCACTGATCGTGCTGATGGCGGTCGCGAGTTTCGATGCGGTCGTGAACTTGGTGCCGTGGCTGGGTGCGATCATCGAATGGTGCGTCGGTCGACGGGTGGCGTTGTCCGGTGCCGATTGGATTCGCATCGCCCTAACCGTCGGCGGCGCGGCGCTGTCGCTGCGGATGATCGCCGAGGTCCGTTCGTCTCGCTTGGCAGCACTGCTGATGACCGCCACGGTCGCCGTGTTCGCCGCGCCGCTGGCGGCACATTGGGGCGTCCTTTCCGATCAGTCCCCGATCCGCTGGCTGCTGGTGACCTCCGCGCCACTGGTCGCGGCAGCGCTACTGATGTTGGCCTGCGTCGCCTACCTCCGCAAGCTGTTTCGCGAAGTTCGAAAGCTCGACGAAGACGACCCGGTCTCGCTCCGTTGGCGTCAATGGATGGCCAACCTCGGCGGCCTGCGCAAACGTTCAACGACCGAAAAGCCCGCGGAAGTGGCCGCCCCGGCAACTCGGAAAGCGAAGCCGCGAGCAAAGCCGGCCGCCAAATCGTCCGAAGTCGCCAGCCCCGAAAGCCAGCCCGATTCTAAGCCGTCGCGAACCGGTTTCCGCTGGTGGCCACGGTGGCGGAGAAACGGCACCGCCGCAAGCGACGCGGCTCAGGACGGCAAAGCCACCTCCGATGCCAAGTCATCCGAACCGGTCACCAAGCCCGTGGTTAGCAACGCCCCACCCGCCAAGCCGGCACCCGTCGTGGCGAAAGGAGCGAGTTCTGCGGGACCCCAGAACCAGAACCCGGCCGAAGGCACCGAGGCCGCCAAGAAAGCTTCAAAGGGTGGTGGTTGGCTGAGCGGTTGGTTCCGCCGCTCCCAAGGTGCGGAATCACTCGGGGATGAAACGGCCGGTGGGACCGCCGATCGGTCTGGCAGTCCGCCCAACAACGGGAAAAATCCGACGCCCGCCCCGCAGAACACCCGACAACCTGATAACGACACGTTCGCGGACGATGACGACGACGACGATTCCGGGCACGATCCGTCGGCGGACCTGTCGAAGCTGAGCAAGGCCGAACGGCGGCGGTTGCGACGAGAGAACAAGCGTGGCGGCCACGCCGCGTGACCGCCGGAAAGGAACAAGCCGACCCGGCCGCCTAACTCGGCCGTTCCTAACGAAAGCCTCGCTTGGCCGCTTGGCCGCTAGGCCGATGGGCTGATGGGCCGCTAGGCCGGTGGGCCGATGGGCCGGTGGGCCGGTGGGCAACCGCCAGTGCGACAAACGAACTCAGGTGTTCTTTTTCATGAACTCCAGCGCGTCGGTGGCGAGCGTCAATTCGTCCTTGTACATCCGCCGCCAGATCTTGGTCGCCGCGGCGATCTCGGGCAACGCCAAACCGAAGGCTTCGACGACCAACCAGCCGTCATAGCCGATCTCTTTGATCGCGGCGAAGTTCTTTTCCCAATTCACGCCGCCCTGGCCCGGGGTGCTGCGGTCATTCTCGCTGATGTGGATGTGGAACAGCTTGTCACCGCCGGCAGCCAGCGAGCCGCGGACGCACTTTTCCTCGATGTTCGCGTGAAACGTGTCGTACATCATGCCACAAGCGGGATGATCGACCGCCCGCACGAACTCCGCCGTGTCGGCGCCGCAGTTCAGGAAATAGCATTCGAAGCGGTTCAACCACTCGACGGCGAGTTTGACACCGACCTGGCCGGCGTGTTCGGCCGTCGCCCGCATGCTGTCGATGCCCCACTTCCATTCGTCGTCGGTCCGACCGGCGCCGGAGAAAACTCCCAAAGCCGAGTGATAGGGACCGACGAGCGTCTCGATGCCGGCCGCCGCACAGACGTCGAGCGTCCGTTTGTTGTTGTCGATCCCCCGCTGACGCACCGCCGCGTCGGGCGAAATCGGGTTGTCATCCTCGCCGCGGATCGTCACGCCGGTACGGGCCAAGCCCAGGTCATCCAGCCGCTTACCGATCGCGGCATAGTCGAGATCGAGGTTGAAGATCGGGAGTTCCACGCCGTCGTAGCCGATTTTCCGAAGTTGCTCGATGACCGGGAACAGCGAATCGGTGACCTCGCCGGACCAGAGCAACAAATTCATGCCGTACTTCATGAGAGCGATCTCGCGATGGAGGAGGAAGGATGGAGGTTGGGTGAATCAAGCGGGAGAAGTCAAAAGCTGATCACAGCGGTCTTCGACCAGACGTCGGGCGACGGGAAACCAATCATCCAAATGATCACCCAACGGCGGCAACTTGACCCTCGCCATGATCTGTTCCAGTCGGAACAAGAGTTTGTCGTCCTCGAGATAATCGTACAAGAACCGAACGTCGAGGAATCGACGGATCCAGGTGGCCAAGTGCTCGGTGGGGCGTTTGGAGAGTCGGTTGACGACCGCTTGCACCCGCTCCGGATCGATGTTCGCCAAGGCGTCGTAGTAGCGATCGGCGACGTCCCGTTGTCGCCGGATCAGCGTGGCATCGATCAAGATTTCGACCAGGATGTGCCCCAAAAAGCTCGGCCGAAACCCCTCATCACCCGGCAACAAGTCGCGAAGTTCCACGGCGAATCGCAAGCTCGTTTCGGCGAAAACGCGGGTCTCGTGAAACCACAAATCGTCCTGCAAGTGGCGAACGATGCCGCCGGCGATGCCACGGCAGTCGGCGTCCTGTCGGGTGTCGCTCGCCAACTCTTTCGCGGCCGCACCGCGCACCCGGACGCGGCGGTCGACGACGGACAACCAATCCGGGACGGCGGTCCCGGCCAAGAAGTAGGGTTGATCGATGAACCGCATGCCGTGAGCGAGATAATTCATTCGCCCTCCGGAAACCTGGCCTGCGCCCCACCGCCGCTGGATGCGGGTGGTGTCAAATCGTCCGGCGGCTCATCCGATGCTTTCGCGTCGCCGCTAGCCGCAGCCCGAAAGGATTCACGTTCCGCCGCATAGGACTCGGCATCCGGCAAGCGCGCGGGGACCAAGCCGACCGGCTGGTCATCGCCGTCCGCCTCTTCATCGCCCCGTGTCGAAGTGCCGACGACGATCTGTTGATGCAGCCGCCGCAGAAACGGGCGACACCAACCACACCCCGTTCCCGCGCCGTAGCACTCGCTGAGCTGACTAGCGACCGCCGGCCTGCGGGTCCTCAAGTACTGTTCCACCTTCCGCAGGCTGACGTGAAAGCAAAGGCACAATTCGTCGTCCGGCTTCATCGTCGACTCGAGTCCGAGGCAGTCCAGCGGTTCAATCGGCTTCGACCGTGCCGGCTGACCGGACACCCGCGGTATCGGCCGAAACCGTCGCCTGAGCGACCCGAATCACGCGGCAGCGGGGATGTTGATTGATCAGCTTCGCGAGCGCAGCGGGACTTTCGATGACCCCGAAACCGAAGCTTTCCACCAGATCCGCGGGGCATCGTGACCACAACAAATAACGCCGCTCCGGATCGATGCGGTTGACCAAGTCCGCTAGCAGCCTGCGGGCAAAGGCGGCTTGGGCAACCGGTTCGTCCGCCGAACCGTCCGCTTGGTTGGTACCTGTTCGACCGTTTGTCGAATCGCCATCACCCTCCGCCGAGTCGCCGTTGGGTTCTCCGTCGCGTGGCGTGGCGTCCGCCTGTAGCCGAGTCTCCGCGGACAAACTGAGCGACGCGATGTCGCTGATCAGCACGATCGAACCGGCCGGCGCGGCGTGGCAGCGACCGACCCAAGCGGCACGCGCCAGGTTAGCGAGCGTCTGTTGTTCGGCGCCCCCTTCGACACAAACGATCGTGACCTCCGCTGTTTCCGAATCGCCGCTGGCCTCGGACCGCCCTCGCGAGGATCTGCCCGCATCCCGCACCGCCCCAGGAGTGCCGGCGATCACCTGGCCGATCTCGCCACCCTCGATGACTTCGACCGCGGCTAAAAACTGCAAACCGAGCGCCCAGTGGACCTGTTCGACTTGGCTTTCCGCCCAGGCCTGTGACCCGAGCTCACCCGATCCGGAAGGTTGTAATTTTTCCACCGCCCGGGTCGTGCGACGCATCAGTCGCTTCCAAAGGCCCGCATCGCCAAGTCCGGGACAAACGGCGTCGGACAGGGCGCCGCCGGTTAACGGGTCGGCTGATCGCAGCACGCCGATCGGCACGACGACGTCGGAATCGACCAAGGCGCTGCACAGCCGAATCGGCTCCGCCTCCTCGTCGGCTCCCACATAACTGAGTCCATCCCGGTCTGCGATGCGATGGACAACCAACTCGGCCGTTGCCGGCAGCGCTCGGCGGATCCGTTCCAACGAACCGCTGTCGGTCCATTCCGACACCACGACGCGGATCTCGCCCGGTTCGCGAACCTCCATCGCCCGCAAGACACCCCGCAAGACCTCATCGGGTCTCGGCAGGCCCGGTTCCAACGCGATTCCCAAACGGTCGCCCGGCATCAGGAACTGGTCGATCCCCAATCCGGTCACGGGGCGTGTCAACGCCGCAGCCACCCGTTCGCTGACGGACTCGTCCGCTCGAGCGATGAACGGTCGGGCACCCCGCCCAGCCTCCGCGCCGCCATCCTGCAGGACCTGGACCGCATCGTCCAACTCGACAAACACGTCCTCTCGACCGAACGCGACCGCAATCCGTTGACTCATATCTCTCGGTTCTCCCTACCCACGTTGCTCACAGCTTCAATTGACTCCGGCGGTTTCTTCAGCAACCGGTTTGCCGAAACAGAACAGGTGCTTCTCTCCGCGAACCAGGACACGACCGGGCAGCGGGACGAGCGAACCGATGACCGATTCGTCCAAGTCACTCTCACCGAGCAACCGAAATCGGTCGTTGGCGATGTCGGCAACGAACACGGCGCCATCTTCCCGGGCTGCGTACAACCGATCGCCGACGACGAGCGGCGAGGCATAAAATTTGAACCGATTTCGAGGGAAATGATCCTTCCAGATCGTCTTGCCGGTATTCGGATCGAGGCATTCGACTTCGCCCTGATCGCCGACGACCAACAGCCTGCCGTTGTGGACCGCAGGCGTCGGCACGAACGCGCCGACATCGGTCCGCTTCCAGGCGTGGTTCGTTTCGGTCACGTTGCCGCTACCGGTCAAGCGAATTCCGTGTAGTCGAGGGATGCCACGGTCGTTCCGTCCGTAGGCGACCACGACCGTGTCATCGATGACCACCGGCGTCACGATCGCCGGCCAAAGCTTGTTCTGTTCGGGATTGAAATTGCCACACGACCACATCAGCCCGCCGCTGGCGGCGTCATGAATCGTGATGTGTTCCGCACCCCAAACCAAGATCGCTTCCTTGCCGTCGTGCCGAATGACCAACGGCGTCGTGTAGCCGTGATCGCACTCGACAGGCGTCTGGTAATTCCGCGCAACCTTCCAGGCCAATTCGCCAGTCGACTTGTCGAACGCCGCCAACCAGGATTCCCCTTGGTGCATCCGCGCCATGATCACGTGCCGCTCGGTCAACACGGGTGACGTCCCGTGATCCCAAAAGAGCGTGTCTTTGCCGAAACGTTCGACCAAATCGGTCTTCCAGCGGACACTCCCGTCCGGCTCGACCGCGGCGAACGTGCCGCTTTTGAAGTAGACGAACACGGCCTCCCCGTCGCTGACCGGCGAAGCGTTGCTGCCCGATCCGTTGCGGTGCTTCCCGGCATCTTCAGGACCGAACGCGGTCTGCCACAGGATCTTGCCGTTCAAGTCGAGAGCCAGCAGCGCGTCGTTGCCGCTGACCGGCGCGGTCACGTAAATGCGATCCCCCTGGACGATCGGGGTCGAACAGCCCTTACCCGGCAATTCGGTCCGCCACAAATAACCGTCCGGCGACAGCCGATCGGGGTAGTCGGTTTGCGAAAGGCTGCCGAGGGCGACGCTGCCGGAATCGTGCGGGCCGCGCCAGGAAGGCCAATCGGCCAGGGCGGGCAGCGGTGCGATCACCAGCAGCAACCACGAAGCACTCAGGAGCGTTCGAGAGGGTGAAATGTTCATCGCGATTCCACTCGTCACGGGGAGCCGAAAAGGAGAAAGACGGGCCACACAGTCTAGCGGATGAGCTCGAAAAGGTCGAGTCGCTCGGTCGCGGCGGGGCGGACGCGATCACGGGCGATGCGAAGGGGCGCTGGGACGAAGCGGCTCCGGCATTGCCATTACCGACGCACCGGACGGCTTGCGCCGTGCCGCTACATTGCTCC
>RECD01000167.1 GCA_007694185.1 Planctomycetaceae bacterium | reverse complement strand
GCTCTCGTCGAGATCGACAGGCGGCCTGCCGATATCCCGGAGGGATTAAAGCAATTAGCCCCGGGTCGCGCAGCGCACCCGGGGTAGGCCGTTCAAAACGACAACGTCGACCCCGGAGGGGTCGCAGCGCCGAGATCTGTGACCCCTTCGGGGTCAACCGTTACGTTGGTGCGTGAAACCAGGGGTGTCGCTGCGCTCAACCCCTGGCTTATGCCTGTCATCCCTTCGGGATGGAAGCGGATCGGTTGTCGCGGTGCGAGTTTCGCAGCCAGCGATCGGGGATGCGGGCTCGTTGGGTGACGCTGACGACGGGGACGGGCTTGCCATCGATGCTGGCGGCATTGTCGCCGGGGATCAGCAGCCACAGGCCGGGGATGCCGCCGGCGACGCCGATTCGGTCCCGCAGACGCTCGAGCAGCGACATCTGTTCGTAACGGACGAGCAGGCCGGGATAGATCATCAGGATCGTTTTGGTGGCGGATCGCAGGCGGGTTTCGACGATCGGCAGGGCTCGGCCGACCAGCAGCATCAATTTGTCCCAATCCCCGCCGCCCGGTTGGGCGTCGGTCTTGAGCACGAGGTTCCAATCGACGCCTGCCTTGCCGGCGACTTCGCGGAGTGCGTCGATGAACAGGCCTTCGAGATCGATCACTTCCACATCATGTTGGCGGGTGAGTTCTCGAATCGCGGCTTGATAATTCTTGGGGCTGACGATGAGCGCGAGAAACGCGCCGGAGTCGATGCAGCGCGCCAGACGGTCGTCGAACGCGCGGGAATCGGCAATTTCCGGCGTGACGTTGTCCGGATCGATCGCAGCGGCGGACGCGGAGCCGGTGCTGCGCCGCGACGCCGATTCGCTGATGCTGCTCAGACCGAACGCGTCCCCGAGTTGGCTGACATAGCATCCGACACCGTCCTTTGCGGCCGGGTCCCAGCGGAAATCGAATCCGGCGTCGGCGAGGATCGTGTCCAAGTCCGGGCGACCGGGCAACGCGTCGGATTCCGGGTAACGTCCGGCGATGCGATCACGGATCTGGCCGGGCGTGAGCGTGGCGACTCCGTACAAGGCGCCCGGTGACAGTTTCAACGCTCGCAGCGCGTCCATGCCACGGGGGTAAAGTTCTTGTCGACTGGAGACCGCCGCGGTTTCCGACGCGGCGGCTGCCAAACGAATCAGGCGTGAGTCGGTGATCGCCGGGGCTTCGTCGGGGACGGCGATCTGGCGTAGTCGAGCGAGCGTCCTGGCGGGAGGGACCAGCGGGTCTTCGGCGGCGATCGCGTCGGCTTCCTCCCCCAGCTTGGTCGCGTAGGTGGCGAGGTCGGGAGTCATGGCGACGAGGATTCGGTCCTCTTGCAAATGAGGCTTTCCATCCTGATTGTCGGTACGGCCTTGCACTGGCTTCGCACCTGCGGACGCGGCGCCCCTTTTGGCGCGTCGCATGATGAAACGTGGTTCGTCGCGAGTCTTTTCGACCTCGACGCAAATTCGAGCCAGGGCGCTGGGGTACCGGGTTCGCAGCGGTTCATCCAGCGCGCTGCCGCGTGCGATCAGGATGGCGTCGGATAATTCCCACCGCGACATCACGCCGCCGGCCTTCTGCAACAACTCGGCCACGTCGTTTCGCAACCGGTTCAGCGCGGCGTCTCGCGCCCACCGGGTGTGGAATTTGGAAACCAACTGACCGATCCGGCCGCGGGTGACGCCGACCAGGTCGGCGATATCGGCGTGACTCGGCCAGAGTTCCGATAACCGTTCGTCCAGTCCCAGCAGGGCGGGCAATGCGGCTTTGGCGGCATCGCCATCACGCGAGTTCGCTCGGATGACGCGGGCGATCAGCAGGTCGACGCTGAGCGCACCGACATCGGCGTTTTCATCGGTCAGATGATCGTCATCGAGGGAATTGGGTGCCGCTCGCTTTTTCACCGAGCCGACCTTCCCGAGTTGTTCGCGGAGGATACGCACGGCGGTGCGGATTTCTCGACGGGTCTTCTGGCCGACGCCGGGCAGTCGATTCAGGCGGAATGACGAAGTGGACAGCAGGTCTTCGACGTTGAAGATGTTCGCACGATCGAGCGCGTTGGTGGCCCGCGTTCCGAGTCCGAGTTCCGGAATCTGGGTCTCCGGGGCGGCGTGTCTCAAACTTATGCGAAGCTGCTCTTCGTTCTCGTGATCCGAGAGGCTGCCGGCGTCCTCGATCCCCAAGAAGCAATCTCGCCAAGCGGCCAGCATCTGTTCGGCGTTGTCAAAGCGTTCCGCAGGGTTGCGTCTGAAGGCTCGCGTGAAGAATTCGGTCAACCCGTCGCGCAACGACGCGTCGAACAGCTCGGCATCGATCGTCGCTTCGGCGTCGATGTGAGACGGGGCGCTGATCCCGTCGCCCCACTTTGGCAAACTGCCCGGACCGGTCGCCAATTCATAGAGCGTCGCCGCGGCGGCGTAGCGTTCGGCGTGCAGGTCCCAACGCCGGTGTTTACGTTCCGGCAACAGGGGATCGAGATAGCCGCGGGTTCCGGCGTGGATATTTTCGGTCGGTGCCCGGGAGAGCGAAAAATCGAATAGGACGAGGTGTAGCGTTTTGCCGCTGCCGATGTAACCGATCGCGATGTTCTCGGGTTTGATATCGCGATGGTTGATCCCTTGTTCCTCCAAGTACTGGATCACACCGAGCAGATCGGTGCCGAACCGTTGCAACAGGTCGACGTGCAGGGCTCCTTCTTTTTGCAGCCGGCGGGCGAGCGTCTGGACATCTTTCCTGTCGTGGGATGTGATCAATACCGGTCGTAAAAGGATGCCGCTGCGGTCACCGACCTCGACTTCACGCACGAATTCGACGATGTGGGTGTGACGCAGTTTTTGCAACACCGCGGCTTCTTCGGAAACGCGATCGTTGTATTCGGGATCGACCGCGACCTTCAGGATGAACGTTTCCGCATCGCCGTTGGGCAAATCTTCCTCGACCAGCAAGCCGATGCTCGTTGCCCCTTTGCCCAAGCGGCGAACGACTCGAAAGCCGCCCGGCAGGATGTCATCCTTGGTCGCCTGATCCGGATCGTCGATGACCGCTTCGTGCAGGCTCGAACGGGATTCCTCATCGACCTTATCGAGCTGATCTAAAAATTCATCGACGCAGTCCAATCGGACGCCGACATCCGCATAAGTGCTCCAGCGGATCAGTTCTTGCAGATTCTCGCCCGCACCGTTGAGGACGCTGCTGATCTGCAGTCCCTTGGTTTCACGCAGTTTGTTGCTGAGTTCCAGGCCGCTTGCCGCCGGTGGTTGGCCGGAGAAGACGTGATAAGCGATCGCGCCGAGGGAGAAGATGTCGAGATGATTGCCGGAGGAGTCGCCGCCGTCGTCGCAGACGGCTTCGGGGGCCATGTAGGCGGTGCTGGCGTCCTCGACCAAGCGGTCCACGTGCGACGTGGCGGTGATGTCACGCGAGACGCCGGAGGTGCTGGTACCTCGGCGATAGCCGACTTGCCAGTTGAAAATCTTTACTTGCACCCGTGGCGCGTCGGCCGTCTCGGCCGTGTAAACCAAGATGCTCTGCGGGGCCAAGCTGCGATGGACCACACGTTTATCGTGGGTAAAGCGGACGACATCGGCGATTTGGCGGACGAGATCGATGCGTTCGTCGATGCTCAGTTGCTCGCCACGCTGAGCGAGGTAATGGTCCAGCCGAATGGCGGCAGGGTCGTGTTCAAAGACCAGGGCCGGGCCGAGTTCATGTTCGGTAAAGCCTTCGCGGCGCAGGATGCCGGGATGCTGGAGCGTTTCCAGCAATTCGGCTTCTCGCTGGGCGGCTCGACGGATCGTTTCCCGTTCGTCTTCGCTGGCGCTGGTGCGAACGTTGTAGATGCGGACTCGCCTGCGAACGCTCGTCAGCGTCGTGTGGGTGGCTTGCCAATCCTGATAACCGGGACCCTCGTCGATCAGGTTTTCCAGCAGGTAGTCGCCGACCTTGCGACTCTTTTGCGATTGCCGGATACCGGCTTGTTCCATCGCTTGGGCCACGATTTTCGCGGCGGGGCGGTCGTAGCGATCGCGGGTCTGTTCGCGCAACCCCGGGCATTCGCGGCGGCGGATCGTCCCCATGATGCCGGCACGGGTATCGGTATCGCGAAGCCGGATGCAATTTGCGGCCGTGCCTTGCAATTCGAATTTCAAATCCGGGGCTGAGCAGAAAACCACCGCGTCGATCCACGGGATGCCCCCCCCTTTTTTCTTGGCCGCCTTTTGACGCGACAACAGGGAACGCAGTTTTTTGGCTTTCGAGTTCGCCAAGAACAACGGGTTGTCGACCGTGGCCGGCGGCTTGCCCGGTGTCTCCCATGTCCAAGTCCCGACGTCACCACGCAAGCGACCTGGCCGACTCTTGATCTCGATCAGGAACATGCCTTGCGGCGTGAACACCAGCAGATCGACTTCGTTGATGCTGCCGTCATCGGCGACAAATTCGAAGTTCGCCCAGGCGCGGTAGGGTTCGTTCGTCGGAAATTGTTGGCGGATGAATTCGAGCGCTTCACGTTCCCACGGAAAGCTCGATTCCGTGAGCGTGTGCCAATGATTCGATGTAGCCATGGTCGTCTGCGTGCCTCAGGCGGGGGTGAGGCGTTTTTTTGTGGGTAGCGCCGGCAGCGGTCGCGGCGGACGACCGAAAGTGAGTGATCATTGGGCGAATCGCCGGTGGACTCAGTTCGCTAGGCGGCGGACTTGATTCGCGCTGAGGGCCCGATCGTAGATTCTC
>RECD01000051.1 GCA_007694185.1 Planctomycetaceae bacterium | reverse complement strand
TTTTTTACCGCGCATTGCCTACCGTCTTTTGATGGGGAGTCTTTGGTCCAAAAAATCCGTTTTGCATTTTTTTCACGTCGAAGGAAACGCTTTTTGCACAGATGTCTTATGGCTCTGGCAGGTCAGGCGAGGGTGGTCCGGGCCAGGCGACGGCCGAGATGATTTCGGTGAAAACGGATGCTTCGCGCATGCCGCTTGGCAGGATTCGAATTACCAACTGGCGATGCGTGTGTGCTGCGTCTCCTGCGAGCGACCACCGTTTCAGCGTGGTTCGGAATGAGACATCAGCCGCGGCCTTCTTTTCACAATGCGGAAGTGTTGGCCGGGTTAGCCGCGGAGACGGACGATGACAACGTCAAGTCCGAGGTTGCCCGACACCAGGACCGGGGCGGCGCTGATTTCAAGCGGTCGCTGCATGAGGTTTGGATGGTGATCCGCCGGTTGCAGTGGACAACGCTAGGCCCGTGCCGTCCGTGGAGCTTGGCTTGCTCGGCGGCATGGTGAAACGGCAGCTCGACGATGGCCGCGGACGCTTCAAACACGGCAAGAGCTTGCCGCCAAATTCATCATTTCCCGACGGCAGAACTCTCGACTGTCACAGCTTCTCGGCGAGTGACGCCAACGCCTCTGCCGGGATCGTGTGGGGGCCGGTGAAGGGGAGGAAGGAGTGAGCCTTGCAGTGCGATTCGACCAGATGCCGCAATTTCTGGGCGGCCGCGAAAGGGAGGATGTCGTCGAGCGTGCCGTGCGATTGCAACACCTCGGTGCCGCTCAGACGTCCCGCATCCAAACCGGCTTGCCAGATCGAACGGCAAATCAGCGTCCCGGAGAATTGCACCAACAGGTCCGGCGGGGGAACGCGGCCGGACAGGGCGACGTGGGTGGCGAGCATCGCGCCTTGCGAGAAACCTCCCAGCACATATCGAGGCGAACGGCTGGCTGCTTCCGCGGCATCCCCGGGGTCCGCTAGCCCTGCTGCGGCCAATTCGGCTTGGGTATCGCTCGTTTCGCTGATCAATTCGGCGAGTCCCTTCAGCGTCGCCTCGACGCACGACACCAAGCCTTCCGTCGCCAGCTCGATCCCCGGCGGAACCGATTCTTGCAGTTGTTCGAACGAGTCGGCTTGGGCCGCCGCCAAGAGCGCTGCCATGTTCAGATTCCACCAAGCCCGCCCGCCGTACGGGGCCAACTCGGGGGGCTGCAGCGGTGCGAAGGGAAAGACGAAGCGGAGTCGTGGGTAGGGATCGACGGTTTGGCGTGACAACGCGTCGGCCAACGACACCAGGTCGTCGCCGGGGGCACCGAAACCGTGACAGAGGATGACCGCTCGGGTCGGCTGCGGAGCCAAGTCGACGACGACGCAGTCCAAAGAACCGAGCCGCCTTCGATGCCGTTGCAGTCCACTCATCCTCGATACTCCAAGTTGAAAGTCGTCGCTGTCGGTCAGTTTAGGTTCGGTTCGCCCAGTGGCGGTCACGGGCCTGACATCCCCAATTGCCGCATCTTGCGATACAGATTGGCTCGGTGCAGGCCCAAGGCCTGCGCGGCGGACGACAGGTTGCCCGATTGACGTTGGATTGTCGAGCGGATCAACCGAATTTGGAACTCCCGCGTCGCGTCAGCCAGTGAGCGATCCAGAGCATCGTCCGCTGACGATTCCGGACTGTCTGGGTCGGTTGCCAATTGGCCGGCCGGTTGCGAAACACCAGTGGTCGCCACATGACCGAGCCCCGAGAGCTCGTTCGAAAGCCCCAGGTCTGCGGGGGTCAACGTTTCGGTCTGAGCCAGGTAGCTCGATCGCTCCATCACGTTTCGCAATTCGCGGACGTTCCCTCGCCAGCGATGAGCAAGCAACGCCTGGCGAGCAGGTTCCGACAGGCACATGCCGCTACGGCCGGACTGGGTGGCGAACCGCCCCAGGAAGTATTCCGCCAACCGGACGATGTCGTCGCCACGTTCACGGAGCGGCGGCATCTGGAAGGTGACGACGTTCAGCCGAAAGAACAGGTCCTCGCGAAACCGCTTCTGCGCGACCAGTTCGGTCAGCGACTGATTCGTGGCGGCGATGATCCGCACATCGACGGGGATCGGGGTCGATCCGCCGACACGAACGACGATCTTTTCCTCCAACACCCGCAGCAACTTGGCTTGTCCCCCAGGGCTCATGTCGCCGATCTCGTCGAGAAACAGCGTGCCGCCGTGAGCCGATTCGAACTTGCCGACGCGATCCTGGTGCGCGTCCGTGAACGCCCCCCGTTGGTGACCGAACAGTTCGCTCTCGAGCAGCGTTTCGACCAAGGCGGCGCAGTTCACCGCGACGAACGGTTCGTGCCGGCGTTGACTTTGAAAGTGGATGCTGCGGGCCAACACCTCTTTCCCGGTCCCGTTTTCACCGAGCACCAGCACCGCCAGATCGGTCGGCGCGACTCGCGCCACCGAATCACGCAGCACCCGGATCGCGGGCGACTCGCCGATCAACGAGTAATCCGCCGCGGCGTCCTCGAGCAGTCGGTCGCGGGTTTCGGTCAACCGTTGGCGGGTTTGCGTCCCCCGAATCGCGGCCGCGGCGTGGCGAGCCAGGTCGCGGAGGGTCGAGACGTCTTCCGGTTCGAAACCGGCCAAAGGATCGTCGTCGTCGACCTTGTTGAGAACTTCGAACACCCCCAACAACTCGCCGGACGGCGATTCCAACGGCACGGCGACGAGCGACCGGGTCGAAAACCGCAGCTTGCGGTCGACACTCCGGTTGATCTCCCGCTCCGCGTCCTCGGCCGCCGACCAACGGTGCGGGGTGCGGTCGCGGAGCACCGCGCCGACGACCCCCGCGTCGTCATCGACTTCCAAGGTGCCACCTTCGACACCGAGCGCCGGTCGCCCGATCAACTTTTTGCGGCGTCGGTCCCACAGGAAAATGCTCGCCCGCTCCGCCCCGAGCAACCGCGTGGCCGCCCCCGCGATCTCGCTCAGCAATTCGTCGGTGCTCTCGATCGCCGACCAGCGGACGGCGGCATCGAGCAGAAACCGTCGTCGACGATTTGCCGCTCGTTCCTCGGTGAAGTCCGTTTCGATCCGGTATACGAAACCGACCACGCGAGCCGCGGCGGCGACCAGTTCCGAAGCGATCGCGGGCGTGCTGTCGGAGGCGTTAACGAGCAACACCAGTGGCGTGGCGATTGCGGTTTCCTGCGCCGGCATGTCTGCGGTGATGCCGAGTCGGTCCGCGGCCGCGATTTCCCGCAAGCCCTCGCCGGTGCTGACGATTCCCGCGACCAACGGGCCGCGGGTTTGAGGCAACCCCGTCGTCAGCGTGTCGGCGACGATCGCGATCCTTTCCGGGGCGACCACGGTCTTGTGCCGCCGGTCGGTGGCGAGCGGATCGGTCCAGCGAGTTCCGGACTGACGCACGAGCCCTGCGGAGCGGGCGGCGAGCCGAGCCGCGATCCGGTCCAGCACGGCGACGGTCCCCGCATGCGGCTCAACCACCGGGTTCACGGACGACTCGGCCAGCTCCAACCAATGGGCCAGCAAATCGCGAATGAACTCATCGGGGGCGAGCGGCGGAGAGGTCATCAAGCGTGCAGAAATCGGCTTCGGAAGGGCGGGTCAAGTCAAATGGACGAATTGGCGGTCGGGACGTTAGACTGCGGCGGCATTCAACCCCACGGCATGCCCGATGCCTCGTTTCGTCCCGTATCGACGCGGGTCAGGTGTCACGCCGGCGGCTGGCCAAGTGTCACGCTGGCGGCGCCGGTGCCGTCGTGGGTTTGTCGTCAGTTTACGCGTTTCGATCCCTGTCATTTTCGTTCGGGTAGGTTTCATGGATTTTTCTGGAAAAAAGGGCCTCATCCTCGGAGTCGCCAACGACCATTCGATCGCCTGGGCGATCGCCCAGCAGATCATGGATGCGGGGGGAAGTTGCGGTTTCACCCACCTTCCGGACCGGCCGGATGACGAGCGTCAGCGGAATCGCCGCCGGGTTTCGCAATTGACGGACAAGTATGAGCGAGCTTCGTTTTTGGTGCCGATGGACGCCCAAAGCGACGACGACATCAAGGCGGTCATGAAGACGACGGCTGACGAGTTCGGCAAGATCGATTTTCTGCTCCACTCGATCGCCTTTGCCGATCGTGACGACTTGTCGCGAGACACCGTCTTTACCAGCCGGGACGGTTTCAAGCTGGCGATGGACGTCAGTGTCTACACGCTGTTGGCCGTCACGGCTGCGGCACGGGACCTGTTCAACCCCGGGGCGGCGGTCGCGACGATGACCTATTTCGGCGGCGAAAAGTGCGTCCCCGGATACAACGTGATGGGGATCTGCAAGGCGGCGCTCGAGGCGTCGGTCCGGTATTTGGCCTACGACATGGGGCCGCTGGATGTCCGCGTCAACGGTTTGTCAGCCGGCCCCGTCCGGACGCTCGCCGGTCGCGCCGCCGGTGTCGAGGAGATGCTGACGATGTACGAGCACATCGCGCCGCTGGGGCGGAACGTCAAGCACGAGGAAGTCGGCCGGACGGGGGCGTTCTTGTTGAGCTCCGCCAGCAACGGCATCACCGGCGAAATCCTGCACGTCGATTGCGGCTACAACATCATGGGCAGCCCCGGTCGGCTGCTGGACAAGATGCGAGATTCGATGTCGAGCTGATCGAGGCTGGTACGGAGCCATCCGGCCGGCGACTGTCGATAAGCCAGCGAGAGTCCTCCGGCCGGAGAAAGTCCCCTGGCCGGCGGAAAACTCGCGTTTCGCCACCGCCCGGCGGGGCAACGGCCCGTCGGTCGGTCGTCGTCGCGACTGGCGACGGTATATAATGAGGCGTGCGGCATCGAAGTAAATCGTGCTCGTGCTCGTGCTCGTGCTCG
>RECD01000080.1 GCA_007694185.1 Planctomycetaceae bacterium | reverse complement strand
CGTCAGTTGAGGTGCTTACCCACTTGCCAACCAGTACACCCAGCCATGGTAAAACAAGGCAAGCCATTTCACTTCATCCGGACCCGTGCGGCAGTTGGCCCCCATCCAGCCGTAGTGGCAAACTCTCTGCATGCCGCGAGGCAGTACGGGCTGTGTGAAGCCGCGAACGAACTCCTCGCCACTGACCTTGCGTGTCTGTGGCCGCTGGGTTCCCGAAGGCGTATAAGAAAACGGCACCGATTAAGAGTCGACTGTTAGAATGCGCTTGTCACTGATCGCGACGCGATGCACCTAAGGCGTTAAGTATTTAAGCACTGCCTGCCCATTGCCCACAGGCTTGATGTCGACAACGAACTTGCCTTTCCACGCGGCGTCCGGAATCAGGTCATAAAGCCCGCACCCGCGCAAGGCCTCGGCGAGCTGCGTTTTGTACAAGCGAACCAACGTCTCGTGATGTCGAGGGCTGTGCTGCTCCTGCCCCTTGTTCGTGGCTTTTTTCGACATTTTTCTCGGTTGCACGATAAACTCACCGTGGGTACGGTTCCTTGGATTGCGCACCCCGCCTTGCCGTGATCCGTCCAGCCCTCCGTCGACCCGCCCGGGACCGCTCGGATAGATCACTTCTGTTTCTCTCCTTTGTTTCTCCCAACGGACGGGAAGTGCATGAAAGTCATCCTTCTCGGTAATGCCGGTTCCGGCAAAAGCACGCTTGCCAGGATTCTCATGGAAAAGCAACCGATCGCACGCTTGTCACTCGATGAAGTGGCGTTTCGAGGTGGTACGGAAAGACGCCCCCTGCAGGATAGCATCGCGGATGTGAAGCGTTTCATTGCCGGCAACAGAAGCTGGATCATCGAAGGTTGCTACTCAGACATCATCGCGCCGATTCTGACAGATGCTGAAGAGTTGATCTTCCTCAACCCGGGCGTCGATACGTGCGTCGAACACTGCCGTCGCAGGCCTTGGGAGCCGGAGAAATTCAGTTCCGCTCAGGAACAGGACGAGAATTTGGAGAATCTGATCGAATGGGTTCGCGATTACGACGCGCGAAACGATGAATACGGACTACGTCGCCATCGAGCACTTTACGAATCCTTCCAAGGGAAAAAACAAGAACTCAATCAACCGAGTCAGTACCATCGGGTGCGATCACACCATCAACATGAACGAGCCTGAGGAACGCAATCTTCAAGGCGGCAGCCGATCCGCTGTGGTTATTCCGCGTGAAGTGAAGCCCACTTTTTTGCGGACCTGGAGTTCGCGATTGTGGGATGATGCGCTAGCCGAATCTTGGTCGCGATTTGGCGGGCCGTCGGTCCTGGTGGCGCCTATTGTTTACGAAAGCAGGCCGTTGTGCTGGGTCAGGTAAGTTTTGGGGGCGTTGTCCGCTCGGATCGGACGATCCATGAGCACTTCATCAGGTCTCATCCCGCATGAATTGAACGCGTCATTCGACACCGCTGTTGGCTGACTTCGCAGATTGTAGCGAAACAATGTCTGTCGATATGCTCAATCAGCGCGTACTTCCGTTTTCCGTTCCAGCAAGGAAATCCCAGCGGTGAGATCAACCGCACCGGGAGGAGACTGGACGTTCCCGACGGGGGCAGCGATTGCCATTGGGATCAGGGAAGCTTCGACAAGTTGAGCGCGAGGAAGGACGTGAACCTACCTTGGCCTCCGCCGAGAATCGTGGTCTTGCCCTCCTCGAGAATCAACGACGTGGTTAGCCTGCATTTGGCGATGCGAGGCGATTTGCTTTGCGATTCGTCGCCCTGGAAAGGATCGAGGACATGACTGCTGATATAGCTCATGTCGATGGTGGTGAGGTTGGACTGCCAATGAATCGTTGCGACAAGCGACGCGCCCAAGGTTTCCCGGGAGGGGGTTTCCGCGAGTGCCTGCTCCTGACCGTCGTCCGTTCCGTTCGTGACCACCGATTCCTCGAAGTTTTCCACTTGGATCGCGTGCCCCGACAGCGCCCGCAGGTGAAGCGTATGCACCACTTCTACCTTGCCATCGGCAGCCTGTTGATAGATTTCGAACACTTCGGCGGCGCTCATTCCGCGGGTGTCCGTCTGGGGCAACCGGAACTCGACGATCTTCAGCTCGAATGCTCGAGGGAGGTCTGCCGGTCGCGGTATCGGGGGGCCATAGATCCCGTGAGCATCCTGGGCATGGGCAGTCGTTGAAACCAGAACCAAGCCTATTGTCAAGAAAAGGGCTTTCATGACATTAAGTTCCGATGAGGTTAGCAATGAGCGGTAAAAAAGTGTCCGGAACATTTTGCGAGGAACTCGCCCATCGGGTGCTTTGCACAAAAGGTCCCGGACGCTTTTTTCCGCATGATCCTGAGGGCAAGTTGGCGCGTAGCACCCGATTTTAGCGTGGCCTGCGCAGGGCAGGCCGGACAAGTCGTGAAAAATGTTTGAAAATCCGTCTCTCAGTCGCGAAACGCCCTGCCTTGCGATTTGATCCCCCCCGGAAGGTGCCACCCATTTTGGGGACGTGAGCCCCCCTGGAAGGTGCCAGCCATTTTTGGGGACGCGGAGCGCGGTATGCTGGCATCCCGCGACGCGTCCGATTGCGGACTTTCAGACAGGCGATTTGCTGTTCGGTCGGCGGCTTGTCTGACTGGCGATTGACTTCTTTCCCTTTGCCGGTGGCCTGGACTTTGAATTCCGACGACAGGAAATTGCCACGACGGCCTGGTGAATCTCACGCCCCCGCGGCGGCGGCGGAGATTTCGACTACCGGACTGTGGCGCGGGGATGCTCCCTTGGCAAATGCCGCGGCCCGGGAGGCTGCCAGGGCGGATAGCGAATCGCTGCGTTACGTCGTGTTGTTTCACCGGTGGCCTGCGGCGACCGCGGACGGATTCACGGCAGCCCGTGGCGACCATTACGACTGGATGTTCGAATCGCCGGAGGGTCTGCTCACTTGGGCGACCGAGCGCAGGTTGTCGGCGGACGAAGCGGGCGTGCTCGAGGCGATCGAGTTACCGCTGCACCGAACCGCCTATTTGGACTACGAGGGGCCGGTATCTCGGAATCGCGGTGAGGTCCGGCGGGTGGAAAGCGGGCGATTTTGTCTGATCACCCGGACCGTCGACCGGTTTGAGGTCGACCTGCGGGGTGGCCGCGAGGGTCGTCTGCGGATCACGCGCGGTCACTTGGTCGACGACTTGTCATGGCGACTGGAATTTCGCATCCAGCCTGTGGCTGACAGCAATGTTGCTGACGCGAGGTGGTAGACCGGGCCTTGCGGCTTGAAGGCCTGCCGCGCCTCGGTGCCTGTGTTGCCGGCCAACAGCAACAGTCCGTCGTTGAGGTTGACCGATTCGACGATCACGGGGCTGTGCAGGTACCCGGGATGCTCACTGGGGATCGTCACCAGCGCGATCGGCCCGCCTCGGCCCAGATCCCAGCGAACTTCCAGATCGCTTTTGGCGGCTTCTTGTGAGATCCCACGAATGAAGCTGGCCAGCGGCAACGGTAGGCTTCCGGCCCGCAGGTTGCTGATGCGGATCGCCAACACGTTCGCTTGTTCCGTCAGTGCGACGCTGACCTCGCACGAGACCACGGTATCGATGTGATGGTTCTGATAGCGAGCGGCGGCCATGACCTTGCCGTTGTCGATCAGGATCCGCGGTTCGATGACGCCGGGGGGCAGCAATTGGGGGAACTCGATTTCCAACTGCTGGGCCAACCAAGCGTTGATCTGGTCATCGGTGAACGTCGCGTTCCAACTGCCGAGCTTAGAGGCATCGCCCCGCAATTGGATCATGTCTGCCTGCAAGCTGACGACCGCCGAATCGAGGTCAGCCGGCAGGGCTTTGGCCGCTTGTGTATAGAAATCGGGCACGACCTGAGTTCGCCGTAGCGCCCACCAGGACGACGCGACGGCCAGCAGGGCGACGATCGAAAATAAAGCCGAGATACCGATCAGCCAACGCTTCATCGTCCTCATTCCTCCGGTTAAAAGGCGACTCGTTTAGGCAGCCAAGATTTTAGACGATGGAGCATCCCGGCGCCGGGTGGCAGGGTATCCAAACGGTCAAGGTTGTTCCCGTTTTGCCCGTCGATCGATCGTCCGGCTGGCTGGGGCGGCAGGGGATCGGAAGCATCGGACGCGGCATCTTCGCCTGAATTCCGCACGTCGCCGCCGGAGAAAGCGGCTTTGGTTACCGGGCCCTCGGTATCCTTAACGGGCGAATAGGCGGTTGCCGCGACGTCAGGCGACACCTGGGTCGCCCCACCCACTTCATGGTGTGCATGACCGTTACGGTGGGATGCCATCGCGACCGCGTCGCTTTCGGGACGCACCAGTTCCACTGACCAATGGGAATCGAACAGGCGGCTGGCGCCGGTCAAATCGCCTCGCGACAGCCCGCCGACCGCGACGTAGACCAGTTGGTCCCAATTGGCCTTTTCTGGGCTGGTCATGAAGTTTTGCAAGAATGTGACATCATCGACCCATACGACGCCCGACGAAACGAGATCGACCGTTAGCCGCAAAGACTCGACTGGCAGGACCGGCAGGCGAGGCAATTCCAAAATTTCCGGCCGCTGGCCCCATTTGCCGTCGCGCGGCACATCCACCGTCCGGACTTGCAGGATCGGGGTGCCGTGGATCGTTCCTTCCAGCGCCATGCGAACCCGGATCGGCTGATCGGTCGTCGCGGAGTCATCGCGTCCTGGCGGCCGCGCGGCTTCGCCTCTCAACCGCAGCGACACGGCCAATCGCCCGGACGCCGGAGGATGAACGACGGGGCTGACGAACCATCCCCCGCGACCTTGCTCGCTCTGGCCGCTCAACCGGATCGACCTCTGGCCCTCGAAGGAGACCGACGAATCGAGCGCGACACATTGCGGCGGGTGTTGAGCGACGAGCCAGCCGGGGATGCCTTGAGGCGAAATCCCGTGAGGCGGGACCTCTTCGAAGCCAAGGTTGATCATGCCGTCGATGGGACGGACGGAGGATGTTCGGTTGGCCAACGCGACCGCGTGCTGAATCGATTGGCGCAGGTTAACGACCGGGCTGTGGCCTTCCGCGAAATGGGCTTCGCAGCGGACGACCGCTGCCGACGGGCCGGAAATCCGAATCGCCACCCATTCGCCTGCGGCCAGATCGACCCGCCAGGTTCGGCCCATATCGACCGGACCGCGGTCGGCCGCCGATTCCTGGCGGTTCCCTTGCAGGTCGGACGATGCGGTCGCAGCGGAAATCGCTGGGGAAACCGTCGTCGAGTTCAAGTCCGATTCGATGCTTCGGGCGACGATCGGGGCGGCGAAGACCGTGTTGGCCGTAATCGGCCAGCGGGTGACGTTGGTCAAGCAGAAGTACGTCTGGCCATTGAATTCGCCCTTCCTGAGCCGGATCGACGCGGGCAACGGCTCGGTCGCACGCACGTCTTCCATCCGGATCGGCGGCAATTGCGTGAATCGCCGAAGGGAGCGTCGTCGCGCTTCGCCGCCAGGTTGGTTCGCGTCCCCGCCCCCCCAAACGATCGCCAACCGGTCGCTTCGGGCGAGCAATTGTGCCATCGCGAATGCCGATTCCCGCTCGTCCAGGCGAGGGGTCAGCCGGATGGAAGCGTCGCGGCCGTCGTCGCCCAGCGACAGCAAGGCGTCTGCGGCCGAAGCGTCCGCTCCCGGACTCGCGACGGGGAATGCGATTTCGCTGATCGGTTGGAAAAAGATCGCGATGTCATGATTCAATGGTGTCGGGGAAGTAGTGCCCGCAACCGAGACGCTGGCGCTGCAGGCCTCGTCGCGAACCCGTTTCGCCGTCGATTCGACCAGCGAACGACGCTGCAAACGGGCGGTCATGACCCGCGGATGTTGTGAGGCCGTTATCAAATGGGCGGAGACGGCGTTGTCGGTCGACAGCAGCCACAGCGGCCGGTCACCGATCGCGTCGAGCCCCGCGTGGATGCCTTGGCCGATGCGTTCACCCAGCCACCGTTCCAGCGGCCCGTAGCCGACTTGGCGAAGGTAATTCGAAAGCTCAGCGGCTGGCGGCGCGGCTTGCCCAAGACTGGTTCTGAACCTTTCCAACGTCGCGGGACCGAGACCCTCGGGCGGCGGGACCTTCAACCAAGATCGTTCGTCCGCCAACGCCCCCAGCGCGTGAACCGAGCGGTGGTTCCCACACCGCAGATGGAGTTCCTGCAACATGGCCGCCAGCCGCGACGTGACCTCGGGGTGGCTGGGGTCATACAGCCCGAACAGCGTCATGTCGGGGCTGTCGAACGACCAGGGGCCGAGTTGGTTGCCAAGGGGCGAATTCATCGCGATGCCGGAGTTCGCCGGAGATGCGGCGCGGATCGACGCCTCCAGCTGGCGATCGGGGGCGCCCGTGCGAACGCAGGGGATGCACTTCAGCCCCGCACGACCGAGCATACGAAGCAGCAATTCTTGGGCGTCGACCGAGCCGGCTTCCGAACGCCAATTCGCATTCCACACTGCCGGTACGTGCCAACTTTGAGTCGGGTAGATCGCTTGTCCGTCTGACGCGACGGTCAGGATCAACGTGTTGAAGCCCTCCCGATTCATCGTCCCGATCAGCCGTTCGGCGGTCAGCCATACCTGGTCGTAGTCGAGCGGCCGTTCCAAAGTCGGCTGGCCCGCCGGCCCGAATTGGTCAAACAGATCCACCAGTTCCAACTGCAAGCATGCCAACCGAGACGCCTCGCGCGATCCGGCCGGTATCGCCAAATCGGACTGTTCCGGCCCCGCGGTCGACGATTCGGACGATTGCGAGATGTTCGCGAGCGACCAACGGCTGTCATCGGCGACCTGGTCGGCATCACCACTTGGATCGTGCAGGATTTCGATACTGCCCAATCGGGCGACACGGCCGGACCAACGGTTGGTGATCGCGAGCTGGGTATGCTTGGACCTCGGCCAGTAATCGATCACCGCAACGTGCCACCCGGTGTTCTCGTCGTCGTAGCCATGACGCAGGATCACCGCGGCGGGCCCCAGCGGCCGAGCGGTTCCCCAGCCCGCGGACGCGACCGGTGAGTTCGTAGGGCTGACATCCAGCGGCTGGACCGCCAGGTCGATCGCCATCCCGTTGGGCACCCGAATCAGCGCGCGGTGACGCCGGCCGACCTGCTGGACCGGCGTGGGCAACCAAACCTGTTCGCCCGCCTTCAATTCGACCAGCTTCCTGCCTGCGATGGTGACCTTGCGAACCGACCTGCCACCCGTCGCTGCCACCACCCACTTCGCAGCGGGGCCGGGCAACACCTTCGATACGGCCGACTCCGGTCCGGACCACGCCAGCTCGCCCAACGACCGCCAATGAGAACCGCCATCGGCGCGCGCCACGCTTCGCGTCGCCCCCGTATCCGCATCAGCATCGCTGGCAACGATCGCGATCGAAAAGGAAGTCGTCCGCACCTCGGACTCTTTGCCACGATTCGCCGACCCGCCGCCGGTCCCGAGCCGATTCCAGGATTCTTGCAGCGGCAAAACGGCCCAGCCGCTTTGCAGGGCTCGAGAAACCGCCTTGGTCCATTCGCCGCCAGCCCAATCGCCGCCTCGTGAAGACCCGTCGGTCCGTCGAACGTCGTCGATCCGTCGGAGCCAAAATTCGGCCAAATATGCCCCTTCCGCATCGGGAACCGTCCACATCAACGGCTCGTTGACACCGCCTGTTGGCGATGCGATCAACCATGATCCGCTGGTTACCGGCCGTCGGTCCGTGGCCTTCCGCAATGCCCAGTCGAGTTGCCAGGCCGGTTGGTCAGAATCCGGATCGGCGATCGGCAGACCGCCCGTGGCGCCCGTACCTCCCGTGGCCAATCCGACTGCGGCGAGATCAACTCGCACCGTCTGACCGGGTGAAAAGACCGTTTGGCCATCGTCCAGCCGAAGGCGCAGGTCTTGATCGCGAACGCGGCGGAGCGTGACGGACCAACCGCCGGGCCACTGAGTCAAAACCTCTGGTCGGTCGAACAAATCCTGCAGCGTCAGCTCGATCGTCGGATCGGGCGACTGATCCCGACCGTCGATACGCACCCGCAACCGGTCCGCACTCTTGCCGGAAACACGAAAGCTGATCCCGCCGGTTTGCTGCGCGACGTCGACCCAGCGGTTCTCGGAGGCGCCCAGCACCGGACGGCGGCTCGGCGGCCCCCACTCGATGACGTCTGCGGAAGTGAAGATCCCGGCTACCAACAGCGGCCCGGGGGTCAGGTTGATCGCGCCCGACAAGCCGTCCGTCGGCTGCCGCTCGTGGGGACCACCGGTGAACTCAGCCTCGAACTCGACCCGTCCCGACCATCGCCGTGGCGTTTCGCCTTGCCAATGCAGCTCAACCCGCATGTCGATTAAGCCGGCTGATGGGGTGACGATCGTGGCCGGCGATTCGGCCGGCGCGGCTGAACCTGTTAGTGGTGGAGCGGCCGGCAAATGTGAGCCAACTGGCCCGAGTCCCAGGCAACCGATCACGAGCACCAACCAGACCCGGAGCGATCGGGGATGGCGAGAACGTGGACAGCGACGGCATCCGTACCGGGGCAACATCAGAACTCGGTCAAGGCGTTTTGGGTCAGGATCGTGCGGAAAAGGAAAGTGAGTGTCCGGTTGCGAGGAACTCGCCCTCCGGGTGCTTTGCACACCAGGCACCGGACACTCATTACCGCTCATTGCTAAACGGCGTCTCATCCACAGACTGCCGGAGATCATAATGCGAACCACGGGAATAGTCGCAACCGCCCGGTTACCGCAAGATCGATCCGAGGACTGCGGACTGCGGACTGCGGGGGCGCTGGGTGGTGGGGGGCGGCGCGGGTTAGCCATTCAAAAAAGGTCGGAAAATACGCCGGAAACGGTTGCCACCGTGGTGCCGTTTGGCTCGGATCAAAGCAACGGATAGCCACGCCATGCCGACATCGCACGCTCAGGGCGACGAATGCCGGGGGATTCGCGAAATGCGCGGCATTGGGCTGCACCCTCGACCCGTTTGGGATCGAGCGATCTCCCAAACGGCCGAGCCGTTGGCCCTTCTGGAAATTCGGAAACGTGGAACACCAGCCCGTCGGGCTGGGCTAGGTAAATGACTGGGCCGTTGGCGATGGTAAGACCGGAGGGCTTGCGCCCTTCCACTAACCGCGCGATTTATCCAACGCCAACGCTGCGCCATTGCGAGGATCATACCGAAACAATTTCAGTGAGGTTCTTGTTTGCCTTCCGATTCATCGAAAGCCGAAAGTAGTCTCTTGGCGATGCGTTGGGTGATGAACGTCGATTCACCCGCGGCTACGCTTTCGAGGAGTTTCCGTGTCGATTCGTTGTCTCCCGACTCGTGATGTACCAAAGCTTTGCAAATCAGTAGTCTCGATTTGGTCTCGCGATCGGGATTGCACGCAAGTCCCTGTTCGATCAGCTTCAATCGCTCTTGCGGGTCCGTTGTCAGGGAGGCGGAATGCAAATAGGGTGGTGCGTAAACGGGGCACCTTTCGATCATCTGCAGGAGCACGAATTGGTTGAAGGAGCTGTTTGTGAGTGCTGACATCGAAAGGTAGCCGGCGTAGCCCCGGTAGGTGCCGCGTGGAAACTCACCGCGTGCTTCCCGTTCCAGCGTGTCGATGGCGGTGATCGTGTCCAGAAACCCGGTCGGCAAAATGTCTAACGTTTGCTTGTAGAATTCGGCCGCCTGGGCGTATTCGCCGTTGAGGAGATGCGCGAAAGCCGTGTCGTACGCCGGGCGAGGCCATTCCGGCTCCATTTCCTGAATTTGGGCCAGGGCGAGTATGGCGTCGTCAAATTTGCCGGACGAGAGCAGTTCGGTTGCCCGTTGGTGTGCCGCACTCGCGTCAGCGGAAACATGGCCGCCGTATACGGATTGAACTTGGAGCATCATCACCGGATCAAAAAGGTCAGCCGTCGTGACCTCGCGGTCATGGTCGCGCGTAGCGTCCGGGTTTGAATCCTCCGATTTGCCTGACATAGGCACGGCCGTCGGTTTACACGCAACCAGCAGGACGCAAAGGCCAAAAATAAGATGCGGTGAAAGTTTCATTTGGATCTTGTCGGGTATTGGGCTGGCGGCGGGACCGACGAACGATCGTCCGCTTCAATTGCGATCCACTTTGGCGGGTCGGTTCGCGAAATTGTGAGTTTGTTTTTCTGGTTCCGGTGGCTTACGCCACCGGCAAGTATGTGTCGCCCTCCGGGTGCTTTGCACAAAAGGTTATGGACACTCTTTTACCGCTCATTGCTTAAAGTTCGATGACTTGGACGGAGACGTTCATGCCTGCGAAGGCGTTGCCGGGGCCTTCCCAGGAACCGGATAGCGGTGCGGCTTGCTGTTGCTCGCGGGCGACGGCAACCGAGATGTGCTCGGCGCCGACCAGCTTATTGTTGGTCGGGTCAAATCCTCGCCAACCTGCTCCGGGGAGGTAGATTTCGGTCCAAGCGTGCGTCGCGCCGTGTTGGCCTTCTGCCATCTGGATGTAGCCGGTCACGAACCTGGCGCCGAACCCCCAGTACCGGGCGGCTTCCATCATCAACACGGCGTAATCGCGACAGGAACCGCTGCCTAAGGCGAGCGTTTCGTGCGGCAATTGGACGCCGGCGTCGTGACGGACGTTGTAGGTCAGGCTTTCAAAGATGTGCGTGTTCAGCCGATTCAGCAGCTCGAAGGTGTCGATCAGTTGGCCGGGGGAATGGAGTTGGAACAGCCAATCTCGCAGGGCCGGACCGTCGTAGGGGTAGCTCGGTAACCGGTAGGGAACGAGCTCCACCTGTTCGTCGGGGGCGTATTGAAACGGGAACTGCTTCGCGCCGGGGTCGATCAGGCATTCGATCGGTTGGTCGTAGGTCAGGTCGACATCGATCTCGGCGGTCACGCTGAGCTTATCAGCGGGCTGAGAAAAGGTCAGCACGGCGACAGAATTGCTCTCGACGTCGAGGAGCCAACGGACGTCGGCTGCCGGCGTGAGCTGGATGTCGGAGCGGACGATGCGCACGTCGTGTCCCTCGCGGGGACGCATCAACGCGCGGTGGGGCCCGAACTTCACCGGTTGGTGGTAACGGTATTCGGTGTGATGAATGATCCGGATCCGTTTTGTTGGCAACATGAGCGAGAATCCGAAGGGGTGATTGAATCAGCCAGAGTCGGGTCGGGCTGCCGCCGGGGCGTTTGCGGCGTCGCGAAGCAGCGTAGCAGAACCGCGGTGGCGTGCCAGCGGAACGTCGCTGCCGAATCGGTTCGCCGACGGGCTTGTCAGTCGACTTGGCAATCGGCAGGGCAGCCGAGTTGGCGGAGCGGCCGGAAACGTCGGCGGTGATGCGACCGACACGGCCCGTTTTCGTCGACCGATGGGTTGCTTATCATGCCGAAGTCGGCGGCCGTGGGTGACTGTCCCGGGGTCATGCCGATCGGCGTCGAATCGTTGCAACCCGGGGGATCACGAGATGGCTCAGAACGAGAACGGTTCGAAGACGGTAGCCGCTTTGGCGCGAACGTTCACCAAGTTGGGCTGGTGTGGTTTTTGGGCGCAGGTGGTCGTCGGCGCCGCCCCGGTGTTGCTGATGGCTTACCTGTTTCTGTTCGCCCGCTCGCCCGGCCCGCGGGCCGGGTTTGCTTTGGTCGAGTACCTGTCGACCGCGAGCCTGCTGACGCTCGTCTTCACGACCTTTTGGGCGTTCCGCTACATGCGGCTGGGCAGGAAATTGGCGACATCGGAACGCCCGCTGCCGTTCAGCAGTCTGACCCGCGCGGCTTGGATCGGGATCATCGCCAGCACGATCGGGATCCTGTTTTCGATGTTGGTGATGTTGATCGAAGTCGCGCACCTGCTGTTTTACTTCTTGTCGACGCCGCAAGGCGGGGTTCCGGTGATCCAGACCACCGGCGAGGAGGCGGCCAGTTGGGTATCGGCGGTCGACATGCTGAGCCTGATGGCGCTGCTGTTGGCGTTGTTCGCGGAATTGCTGATGCTGGTCATCAGCCTGTGGTTGTTGTTCCGCACGACGCTCGCCGCCGCCGGGACCGCGTCGATGGTGATCCCGGAAGATCAGATGGCCGATCCCGCAGCGACGGCCGTGGCCTCGCACGAATCCTGATCGGGATAGGATCGAGCGGCAAAGGAGTGTCCGGAACCTTTTGTGCAAAGCACCCGAAGGGCGAGTTCTTCGTATAAGGTTCCGGACACTTTTTTGCCGCTCATCGCTTAGCTCGTGGCCGGATCGATGTCCGGCGACGGTGTCGCCGGTGGGGTATCCTGGGTCGGAACCGCGAATGAGGTTGCCGGGATTGGCGAGTTCGCGACCGGCGGCAACTCGGCCGCGCCGTTCGGTTTGGGGCGGATCGGATCGCCGATCTGGAACGGCGCGGTGCTGACCCCCAACGACACGAAGCTGCCGGCGAACGCGTCGACGCTCATGTTGGTCGCGAAGACGGCGCCGACGGGGATGAACAGCATCGCCCCGCCGACCGGGATCGGGGCGGTCGGGATGATCACGATCCAGTGATCCTTGCCTGCCAGCGGGAAGACTTCCATCGACGGCATCAGCGCGAGTGTTCCTGGGCTTTCCGCGCCGCTGCCGAAGCGGACATAGACGACACGCATCCCGCGCAGGTTGTCGACATCGCCGCTGGGCATCAGGTTGACGAACTTGTCGGTCGTCCGGTAGATCGCGCGAACCAACGGCAATTGATAAATCGTCCGTTGGGCGACCGCGGTCATCGCGTTCCGGGCACCCGATTCCAACAGCACGCCGAGCAAGAAAATGGCGACCACCAGGAGCAAAACGCCGAGCACGTACGCCAGGGTCAGGTCGGAGGTCGGCGAGAACTTGTAGCCGACCGATTGCAGGAGCTGGCCGAACATCGTGCGGGGGCCGATGTAGCCGTCGATCGTGCCGGCGATCCACTTCATCACGAAGATCGTCAACAGCAGCGGCAAGATCGCGATCAGGCCGGTGATGAAATAGGCTTTCGCCCGCTTCGACCAATATTTCACAGCAGCCGGCATGGTGATTCCTTCGAACTGAACGGGAAAGACGAGCCGATGAGTTTAATGGCTTTGGCCCCGCCAGGAAATTGAGCCGAACGGGAATGCGCGGGCGGGAATGCGCGGGCGGGAATGCGCGGGGGCGGGAGCGGTCAGCTAAGATGGCGTTTTCGGATTGTCGCTCGGATCATCGCCGCGTCGGAAGGGTTTCATTCATGCTTCATCCCGTTGTTTTGGCCACGTCCGTCGGCCTGTTCGGCTTGCTGTTCGCCGGCGTCGCAAACGCCACCGACGCGGTCTGCCACTGGACCGACCTGCCGATCGTGATCGACGGCGATGGCGGTGACGAAGCTTGGCAGCTCGCCACGCCGATCGACGACTTTCGCATTCCCGTGACGCACCAGCCCGCGACGACGAAGACAACGGTGCGTTTGCTGTGGGATCGATCCGCGCTCTATTTCCTGGCGGAGTTGGAGGACCACGACCTGTACGCGGAAGTCGTCGAACGGGATGGCATGACGTGGAACGACGACGTGTTCGAGATCTTCATGAAGCCGGACGAAGCCACGGGAGGCTATTACGAGCTGCAAGTCAACGCCGCGGGGACGCAGATGGACATGTTCGTCCCGCAGCGGTCGCCGGGTGCGTACGAGGCGTTCAAGTCGGCGAACCCGTTCGCTTGGGAGGTCGCTGTCAAACGGCGGGGGACGTTGAACGAGCGGACCGACCGCGACGAAGGCTGGGTCGTCGAGGGGAGAATCCCCTGGGTCGATCTGATGCCGACCGGCGGACGGCCGGATGTCGACGAGCGGTGGCGGGTCGCCTTTTGCCGCTACGATTACCGACTGGGGCAAGAGCCGGAATTGTCGAGCAGCGCGCGGCTGACCGAAGTCAATTTCCATCGATACGAAGACTACTCGACGCTCCGTTTCGCTGGGCCAGCGGAAGCGGACGACGGTTTGGCGGCGCTGGCGGCCCGCGGCACCAGCGTCACGGCGCGGTTGCACGGTTCGCCCGATCCGCCGCTCCCCTATCGAGCGGTTCGGGCCTGGGAAAACCTCCGTCCCGCGTTCCCGATCGATGTGCGGGTTCAACCGGGCACGCGTCGGTTGGTGATCATCGAGGAAGCCGGCAAGTACGGGCCGACCAAGATCGTCCGGACGGGCGAAGGCGAATCGCAGGAGAAATCGGAAGACCTGATCGATCCCCAAGGGGTCGCGTACAGCCTGACGTTCCATCCGCGATTCGCCGAAAATGGCTGGCTGTTCGTCGGCAGCAATGGCAAGGAGGGGGACGGGCCGAATCGGAGTCGCATCCGACGATACGAGATTTCACGCGAAGCGCCGTACGAAGTGATCGGCGAGCCGGTGACGATCCTCGAATGGGATTCGAACGGGCACAACGGCGCGGCGACGACGTTCGGCAACGACGGGATGCTGTACATCACCACCGGCGACGGCACGTCGGATTCGGACGAAAACAACGTCGGCCAGGACTTGAGCACGTTGTTGGCCAAGGTGCTGCGGATCGATGTCGACCGCCCCGATCCGGGCAAGACCTACTCGGTGCCTGCCGACAACCCGTTCGTCGACACGCCGGGGGCGCGGCCGGAAACTTGGGCGTACGGGTTGCGGAATCCCTGGCGGATCACGACCGATCCGGTGACTGGACAGATCTGGGTCGGCAACAACGGCCAAGACTTGTGGGAACAGGTCTACCTGTTGCAGCGGGGTGCGAACTACGGGTGGAGCGTCTTTGAGGGGAGCCACCCGTTTTATCCTCACCGGGAACTCGGGCCGACGCCGCACGTGTTGCCGACGGCGGAACATCACCATCGCGAATCGAGGTCGTTGACCGGCGGCGTCGTTTATCACGGTGAGCGTCTGCCGGAACTCCGCGGCGCCTACCTGTATGGCGACCACTCGACCGGCAAGATCTGGGCGATCAAGCACGATGGTGAGCGGGTCGTTTGGCAGCAAGAGATCGCTGACACGACCTTCGCCATCACCGCCATTTCACTCGATGCTGACGGCGAAATCTTGGTCGTCGACCATGCCGGCAAGGGCGAGGGTGGCTTTTATCGGTTGGAGCCGATCGATCCGGTTGATTCGGGCGACGCCCCGGCGTTCCCGACGCGGCTGAGCGAGACGGGACTGTTTGAAAGTGTGCCTGGCCATCGTGTGGCCGCGGGACTAATCCCCTACAACGTGATCGCGCCTCTGTGGTCGGACAACGCCGCGAAGGATCGCTGGATCGCCTTGCCGGAAGGGGGCAGCATCCGGATGACCGACAAATGGAGTTGGGACTTTCCCGACGAGACGGTGTTGGTCAAGTCGTTCGCGACGCCACCGGTCGCGGGTGCAGCCGACGGGCCGAAGTGGATCGAGACCCGCTTGATGTTGAAGCGGAACAACGAATGGGTCGGTTACACCTACGCCTGGGACGAGGACCAGAGCGAAGCTCATCTCGTCGATGCCGATGGTGATGACCGCGAAGTGGTGATCGAAATTGACGGCCGGCCCGATCGGATGAGTTGGCATTTTCCGAGTCGGACGGAATGCATGGTCTGTCACACTCGGGCAGCCAATTTCGTGCTCGGATTGACGACACGGCAACTGAATCGCGCCCACGATTACGGCGACGGGGTGATGCGAAACCAGCTCGCGACGCTCGAAGCGCTCGGGGTGCTCCGCAACAGCGGCTGGGAAACGGACGCGAAGCAGAGTCTGAAAGTGCAACTCCAGGAACGCGGTGACGCGGGGCCAGCGATCGAAAGTCACTTGGCGGCTGTCCGAGCCGATGGGCGTCAAAAAGCGGTGCGGTCTCGCGGGTTGCTGCCCAAGCCGCCAGCGGACTTTGAGCGGCTGGTCGATCCCTACGATCCCGGTGGTGATTTGACGATGCGAGCGCGTTCCTACCTGCATGCCAATTGTGCTTATTGCCATACCGACGCGGGGGGTGGCAACGCCCAGATCGACTTGGCTTTCGACGCGTCGATCGATCGGATGCGAGTGATGGACGAACCTCCATTGCATCACACGTTCGGCATCGAAGCGGCCAGGCTGATCGCGCCGGGGGAACCGGAACGGTCGGTGTTGCTGCACCGAGTGGGGATGCGTGGGGCTGGCCAAATGCCGCAATTGGGTACCAACCGCGTCGATCAACCGGCTCGAGAACTGCTGCGGCAATGGATCGAATCGCTCAAGCCGGCCGCCGCGGAATGAGTTCGATGGCGGCGCGTGGCTAGCGATCAATCCGGCGTTGTGGACGGCTGCCAATCCTGCGGAAGGCTCAGTGACCAGACTTCGGACGACAGCGGCTGAGCGTGCCCGCCGGCGATCCACAGCTTGTCTTGGAAGACGAAGACCGAGTGTTCGTGACGGGCCTTCCAGATCGATTTGGACTCCAGACGCTGCCAATCCTTGCCGTTGTCGGAATGCCAGACGTCACCAACATTCCCGGTCGCCTCCGACCAACCGCCCAGTACCCAGATTCGGTCGCGGTAGACGGCGGCGGAAAACCACAATCGCGGTGACCAGGGCGCGGCGGCGGTTTCCTGCCGCCACTGGACGCCGTCCGCAGAAGACCAGACATCGTTCTTGGCGTGATGTTCGGGGACGTAATTTCCACCACCCATGACGTAGATGCGGTCGCCCAGAACGACGCCTTGGTGGTAGGCGCGAGGCGACCAGGGGGCGGCGGCGGTCGCCAAGTCCCAATTCTTCCCGTCAGGCGAAGACCAGACGTCATTTTTCAAGCTGTTTTCGTCGCCGAAGTAGTAGTTCTCGGTCCCGCCGAGCACCCAGATCCGGTTCTGGAATGCCACAGCCGCACCCGCCAGACGGGGTGTCCAATCGGCCGCCTCGGCAACGCGATCCCACGATTTTCCATCCGTCGACGACCAGACCTCGTTGGTCGCCGAGTGGCCGGGAAGGCGGCCGTTGTACCAGCCGCCGAGCATCCACATCCGGCCGTTGAAAGTCAGGTTCATCGGCAAGTCGCTGTGCAACCACGGAGCCTCTTTGGTCACTAGGTCCCAGCTTCGCCCGTCGGCCGACGACCAAACGTCCCGCGGCGGGGCGGAGAAGGAATCGAACCAACCGCCGCCGATCCAGAGCCGTCCGTCGTGAACGAATTCGGCTTGCGAATCTCGCGGTTGCCAAGCGGCGGTCGCTTCGAGTTTCCAATCGATCGTGAGCGGCTCGTCAGCCCGGCCGGCAGTCGCTGCGAGCGTCAGCAACAGTCCCACCAATGTGGCGGCGCCATGTGTCGCAAACCGACTCAACCAGTCGGCACGCTGGTCATGTTCCGTCCCCAAACGCTTTCCGGTTGAGCGACCGTGACCGCTGGCCGCGTGGTGTGACCCGATCGACGCGACGGCGTTGGTGGCGATGGGGGGCATGACAGTGGCTCCGCGGCGGTTGGCGTGATGCGTCGGAACGGTACAGCGGTTCGATCGCTGATCCGACCGAGTTGGCCTGAATCGCCACCGCGGCGACTCGGGCCGAAAATAAAAAACGCCGTCATGACGACGGCGTTTTCAAGTTCGGATTTTACCCGAGCGGTGCAGTGATGGGGGTACCCGGCCAATTCGCGATCCGCGATCAGCTCTTGGGCAATGCCGCTTCGATCGCCTTGACCAAAGCGGGGTCATTCGGCGCCACTCGCGGGGCGAAGCGGTGCAGCAGTTCGCCGTCGGGCCCGACCAGGAATTTTTCGAAGTTCCAACTGATCTTGCCCGCGCCGACCGGTTCGGTTTCTTGCGACGTCAGGTATTGATAGAGCGGCGCGGCGCCGGGGCCGTTCACTTCGATCTTGCTGAACATCGGGAAGGTGACCTTGTACTTGCTGCTGCAGAATTCCTTGATCTGCGATTCCGAACCGGGCTCTTGGGCACCGAACTGGTTGCAGGGGAAGCCGAGCACGACCAAACCGTCTTCACCGTACTTTTCGTAGAGTTCCTGCAAGCCGGTGTATTGGGGGGTCAGCCCACAGGCGCTGGCGACGTTGACCACCAACACGACTTTGCCCTTGTAGTCGGCGAGATCGACCGTCGCGCCGTCGATCGTTTTGACTTGGCTGCAGAGGGCACAATCTTTGTCTTCGGCGTTGGCGGGAGTGGTCATGATGGCGGTGAGCAACAGCAGGGGGAGGGAGAGGAATCGCTTCATAGGAAACATCTTTTCGAGAGGGGAGGGAGAATTCAGGAAAGGACGCGGGAACGGCCGCGGCGTGCGATCGCGACCGATCCGCACATCGGGAGTTGCCTTTGGCGATCGCGACGAAGGCTCGCGACCGACAAGCTAGCAACCCGACTGCGGTCTGTGCCCGCAATTATAGCGAACCGGGAAGGGTGACCGGTGAAGATGAGATGAAAGGGGCACGCGGCGGAGAAATTCCGCGGCCGTTCCGGGCTCGGACGCGAGCGGCTGCTGCGCCAGATCCGCTTTCGGGCGAATTTGATGAACGGGCGAATTCAATTTTCGGGCGGGGTCAGTTTGCGGGCGTCGAGCGTACCGACGATTTCGGCGACCGAAGCGGCCCCCAGGCTAGCGACGGCCTCTGGCAACTCGTCGAGAATCTTCATCGACGCTTTCGGGTCGTAATAATTCGCCGTGCCGATTTGGATCGCTGAGGCGCCGGCGACGAGGAACTGCATGACGTCATCGAGGTTCGCGATCCCGCCGATACCGACGATCGGGATGTCGACGGCGGACCGGACTTGATGGACGCAGCGGAGCGCGATCGGTTTGATCGCCGGGCCGCTCATCCCGCCCATGACGTTGCCGAGCATCGGGCGGCGTTTGCGCCAATCGATCGCCATCGCCAGCACCGTATTGATCAGGCTGACCGCATCGGCACCGCCATCTGCGGCGGCCCGGGCGATGTCGGCGATCGAGGTGACGTTGGGGGTCAGCTTCGCGAGAATCGGGACGGCGCAGCGGTCTCGCGCCCGGCGGACGACATTTTCGCAGGACTGTGGCGAGGTCCCGAAATCGACGCCGCCCGAGACGTTGGGACAGGACAGGTTCAGCTCGATCGCCGCGACTCCGGGAGCCGCCCCGACCCGTTCGGCCAACTCGACGAAATCGTCTGCGGTCCTGCCGGCGACGCTGACGATGATCGCCGCGCCGATTTCGCGCAGGTACGGGAGGTGGTGATCGAGGAACGTTTCGACGCCGTCGTTGTCGAGCCCGATGGCGTTGAGCAGTCCGGCGGTGACCTCGACCGTCCGCCAAGGGGCGTTGCCGATCCGCGGCAGCGCCGTGATCGTTTTTGGCAGGATCCCACCCAGGCGGCTGCAATCGACGATCCGTTCCATCTCGCGGGCGTAGCCGAACGTGCCGGACGCGACCAGGACGGGATTCGGCAACCGCAGGCGGCCGAGTTGGACGGACAGGTCGATCGGGGGCGTCGTCATCGTGCGGGGGTCGCCTTCGGGGGCAGGCCAAAAGTGGAGTGAGCGATGGGGGCTGGGCAACCGTACCAGGGGTTTGGCCGGATCAGTCGCCGCCGGCCGAGCTTCGGGGGCGGATCAGCAGGTGATCGATGCGGTCGATGATGCGGTCGGCGACCTGCTGTTTGCTGCCGCTGATCGAATCGACCAACGTGCCGCCCGCCGCCAGCAATTCGACGTGATTGTCGAGCGAGTCGATCGCTTCGGGGCCGTTGCTGACGATCAGGTCGCAGTGCTTCTTGTGCAATTTGACCGTCGCCCGGAACCGCCGATCGTCGGTTTCGAGGGCGAAGCCGACGACCCATTGGCCGGGCCTTTTCGAAGCTCCCAACAGGGCGACGACGTCTTGGGTTTCGACCAGCTCGATCATCAACGGTTGTCCCGTCTTGGCAATCTTGCGGTCGGCGACCTGGCGTGGTTGGTAATCGCAAGGAGCGGCGGCCCCGATCGCGCCGTCACAATCGGCGAACAAGTCGATGCAGCGCCTCAGCATTTCGTCGGTGGTGATGACAGGATGGACCTCCGCGCCGGCCGGGTAATCGACCGCGACCGGGCCGCTGACCACGGTCACCGAGTGGCCGTTTCGCAAGCAAGCGTCGGCCAAGGCCGCGCCCATGCGGCCGCTGGAGGCGTTCGTCAGGTACCGCACCGGATCGAGGTATTGTCGAGTCGGGCCGGAGGTGATCAGGATTTTGGCCAAACCGATGCCGTCACTTTCCGACCACGCGGTCGATCAGGGCGTTGACATCCGAGCCGCTGTAGCCGAGCTTCGCGGCGCAGATGGCGAACAGTTGCTTTTCGTCCTCGGTGAGCCTGCCGTCCGCGGCCATCATCCGCAGGAAATCGGTCAGCAACGACTCGGCTTCTTCACTCCCTGCGTGCAGCTTGACTTCGGCACCGTCCTCCAGCGCGAACCGGATCGCGTCGCGAAGTTCGGTCTCGCCCAATCCCATTTGCAGGCAGCGGTCCGTCAGGTAGTTCACCTCGCGTTCGGCGAGGCTCCCATCCGCCAGCGCCATGACCATCAGGTTGCGTAAACGATCCGCAGGCTCCATCGCCGATTTCCTTGACAGGACGAGAGATCAGGGGGTAAAAAAGCTGTCGGGCTGACAGGCTGCCTGCCCAAGATGCACTGCGATCAGCCGAAACCGACAGGCTAGGCCCCACGGCAGTGTCTCCGATCGGGAGACAACCGCGAGGCAGCCCTTGATGTGCCGACCGCTGTCGGTCGCTGGTGGCTGAGGCAACAGTCTATCAGACCGTCCTGCGGGGGCTAGCCGCCGTGCGGAAACACGCGGATCGCCGTTTGCCAGCGGAACACGTCGATCGTCTCGCTGGCGTTCTCTTGCTCAGTCGCGCAGGCGGTTCTCGTGCTCGTTATCGAAAGGGACGGAGGTTGACGGTCGCAGGTTGGGCGAGGCGGACTGGCGCGGGTGGCGGAGTCGAGTAGGAGCACCGCTTGCGCTGAGCACGAGCACCACTGCGCTGAGCACGATCGAGAAAGCAACCGGGGGCCAGGCTGGCACGATCTGGAACCATTCCGAGAACCTCACGGATCCCGGCAGGATATCTGTCGGCTCTTCGGGCCAACGGCCCAGTCATTTACCTAGCCCAGCCCAACGGGCTGTGGCTTCGCCCACCCGAATTCCCAAGAGGGCCAACGGCCCGGCCGTTTGCGAGATGGTTCAATCCCGAGCGTATTACGGGTGAATCCTAAAAGCTCGCATTTCGCAGTCCATCCGGTAGTCACCACCTTGAGCGTGCGATTGTGGCATGGTGTGGCTATTCGTTTCTTTGTCGCAAATTGCCGGGCCGTTGGCCCTTAAAATCGCGCGATCCATCGTTACCGCAATTTTGCGTTTACCGCTCCGGAAAGGTCGGACCATGGTTGGCACCATCCGGAACGATTGGGCTTCACACACTGCGGGCCAACGAGGGAGGCACGGTCGTCACGATTGAGTTGCCTCAGATGATTTAACTCATTTTTGCCTTTTTCAGCTTTTCAACATCTGCAATGTCTTGCGGCCGCGCGGAGGCTTCTTTTGCAAGGATTAAATCATCAAGCGAAAGAAATGAGGCCCGTACATCCTTCAATGTAAAGATTTCCCTGTTTCGATACGCGCCGGAAAACTCCAAGCCAGGAATTTTCTTTAGGATGTCAATCCTATTTGGATTAATGCCAATGATAAAAAAGCTTTCCTCGTCAGTGAAATCTTCGACAGACAGGCCTTCAAGCGGTGCACCGAACTCCGACAGAGCCGCGAAGACCTTATGCGCATTAATTATTTCAGGTTTCACCCAAAC
>RECD01000141.1 GCA_007694185.1 Planctomycetaceae bacterium | reverse complement strand
GATTGGTACCGTTTGAGGCGCCAACGACTGGTACTGTTTCAGGCGCCAATTGACAGCGAGCGAGACTCCGAGACTGGTGAGATTTTGGGTCCAAATGGGACCTAGCCGATGGGAATCGGGTGCTGGCGAATGGGGTCTCTACCGCACGACACCGACCAGGATCATCACCATAAAGCGTTGCAACACAACGCGTTATATCGCCAAATCTCTGGCGGGTTTTGGGGTGATAACCTGCGGGTCGGTTGGGTTCGCTACAGGTTGGACTGCGTGAGGGAACCGGACGCGAAAAATGACCTTGGGGTTATCAATGCGGCTTGATTGGACCTTGGTCGAACCAACTTGATAGCAACTGGCCACATCCGGATGCCCCGATTCGTTTCGCCAAAACGACACCAAGGCGCGCAATCGCTTTTCTTCTTTCGGGGCATGAGCTTTACTGCAACCATCCGGTTGCTTTCCACGAATTGGTTGCTGTGTGCGTGCCCTGAAGTCAAAGAAGCGACGATGGTCGGGGCGCAAACGCGGAGTGTGGGCGAGAACCGGTTACCGAGCGGGCGATCTGAACCGCGAGAAAACAAGCGACACCGCAGGGTCCTCAAGGTAAAGACAGTCCCGCGCAGCATCGTCGACTCGGCGCTTTCAAAAGTCCCGTAAATTGCCGGGCCAATGCCACTCGTAGCTGACGGTGTTTTATCGCTCAGCGCAGCGTCAACACCCGGAGGTCGCAGACGTTTGTTCCGGTTGGGCCGGTCTTTAGCAGGCCGTTGGTTGCGGCGAAGAAGGTGTAGGCGTCGTTGCGATGGAGGTAATCGGCGGGGTCGAGCCTCAGCCGATCGGTTGCCTCCCACACCGAGCGGTCGAGCACCGCGCCTGCGGCGTCCGTGGGACCGTCTTCCCCGTCTGTCCCGCCGGATAACAGCACCAGCCGCTCGCGATCCTCGATCCGAAATCGTGGATCGCTTGCCAACTGGACGATCGCGGCCAGGACGAGCTGTTGGTTTCTGCCACCGCGACCTCGTTTGGCGGCGTCGACTAACTTCACGACCGGCTCGCCGCCGCTGATCATGGTACGTGGCCGCTCTGATGCTTGGCGGTCGTGAAGGCCTCGGATCGCCGCTTCAGCCAACCTCCGGCCGACCTCCTCCGCCATCCCCTCATCATCGACGGCCGATTCCGTTTTTACCTCATGGCCGAGCGCCGCGGCTCGGACCGCTGACGCCGCGACCGCGGTCTCGTTGTTACCGATCACGACGATGCGGTTGTCGAGGTGGTCCGGCCAGTCCGCGGGGATCGGTGGACTTGCGATCGCCCGTCGCACCGATTCGGGGAGCCGACCTTCCGCGTCATACCGGCTCAGCACCGCTTGGGCGAACTCGGGCGGCTGGGTGTCGACGACCGTCGGTCCCGATGCGATCGTGTCGAGCGGATCGCCGATGACATCGGACAGGACGAGCGTGACCATCGGCGCGCGGCGACAAGCGCGCCGCAATCCACCACCTTTGATGCGACTGAGCCGCTTGCGGACCGCATTCAATTCGCCGATCGATGCCCCGGCGGCGCTGAGTTGCCGAGCGACCGACCATTTGTCCTGCCAGGTGATGCCTTCAATCGGGGCGACCCACAAGGCGGAACCGCCTCCAGAGAGCAACACCACGACCAAGTCTCGCTCGGTAGTCGCCGCGACATCCGAGAGCGTCGCTTCGGTACCCCGGACGGCCAATTCCGTCGGCTCGTTCTCACCCGGTTCCCGCGCCTCGCAAACGTCGATCGGACCGAGTTCGAAACCCGCGGCCGAACCTCGCGGGACGTTGATCCGTCCCCGCACGGGAAATGCGTCGCCGACCGCACGCAACCAGCCGGCCGCCATCGCCGCGGTCGCTTTTCCGGCGCCGACGACGAGGACCGAATCGAATGCGTCTCGGGCATAGGAAAGCTGGTCGATCGACAAACGCTGCGGATCGACGCTGACTCGCGAAGCCACCACCGAATCGCCACGAACCGCATCGACGCCGGCCTGCCAAATGGCGACCGCTTCCGCCGCATCCGCTCCGCTCATGGGGCGCCTCGACCGACACTCGCGTCGACTCGCTCAAACCGGCCGTCGGCCAAGCGGAACAGCGGATCGGCCAGGCGCTGGGCTTCATCCAGGTTGTGCGTCACGTGCAGCGTGGTGACACCGGTCCGCTGCCGCACTTCACCGAGCAATTCGCACATCTGTTGCCGCGTCTCGCTGTCCAGGGCACTTAGCGGTTCGTCGAGACACAGAACTCGCGGGACGAACGACAACGCCCGCCCCAAGGCCACCCGTTGACGTTCGCCGCCGCTCAAACCCCGCGGGTAACGTTCGAGCAGATAGGTGATCCCGAGCCAATCGGCCAACTCTTCGACACGCTCCGCGGCCTGAGACGCCGAAACCCGGCGGATGTCGAGCGCGAGGCCCAATTGCCTGCGGACGGTCATCCGCATGAACAACGCGCCGTCTTGCGGGACGTAGCCGATGCCGCGAAGTGCCGGAGAAAGTTCCGTGACGTCGACGTCACCGAGTCGGATGCGGCCCGCTTGGATTGTCCGCAAGCCGAGGATCGATTCGAGAATCGTCGTCTTGCCGCAACCTGTCCTGCCCATCAACACCCCGTAGCCGCCCGTGGGTATTGTGAACGAGATGTCTCGCAAGGCGAAGTTGCCGGCGACCATTGTCACCCCTTCGAGCTGAATCATGCCCCGTCCCCCGGTTCCTGAAGGCCGGAAGGACGTCCCGCCGATTCCGGCGGCCGGACCAGCGCCCGGACACGATCCTCCGGCGCACCGCCGAGCAACCGCGTCAGCACCAGGATGACGACGGCGCCGAAGACCATGATCAGCGACACCGCGACGGCGGCTTCCAGATTCCCGACGTTCATTTCCAGAAAGACGCTCGTCGATAGCACTTCCGTTTTCATTCGCGTCGACCCGGCGAAAATCAGCAGCGGGCCGAACTCGCCTAGCGACCGTGCCCAGGCCAGGGTCAACGCCGTGATCATCCCCCGGTCGGCCTCGGGGAAAACGACGAGCGAGAAAGCTTGAAAGCGGCTGCAACCGAGCGTCCTCGCGACCTGTTCACACCGCGGATCGATCTGGTCAAAAGTCGCCTTCATCGTCCGTACCGAAAAAGCGCATGCCACCGAAAACTGCGCCAAGATCACCGCCGGAACTTGGTAAACGATCGACGGCGCGAACCAGGAGAACGGCGCGAATTGGAACAGGATCAGCAACGACAAGCCGACCACCAGCGGCGGTAGGACGATCGGGATGTCGAGGAACGCGTCGAGCAACCGCCGTCCGGGGAACCGCACACGTGACATCAAATAGCCCAGCGGCACGGCGACGAAGACGGACAACAGCGCCGACAGCGTGCAGGAAATCAGGCTCAGGCGGATCGAGTAACGGATCTTGGGATCACGCAACGCGTCGACGATCGGGCTGTGGGTGATGACGGAAAACCAGCCCTCTTGGTCGGACGCCGCCGCGACGCTCTGGCGCGCCATGTAAGCGAAGTCGGCCAGCAACATGCCGGCGATCAACAGCACGTAAACGCCGCCGATGATCGCCATCGAGGTCAAAAACAGTCGGTCCGAAAACGCCATCACCCACGGACGGCGTGGCGAACCGTATTCGTGCGACAGCTCGCTCGCTGGTTCGGTCAAAACTTGGCCGCCGGGTCGGAGAGCAAGAAGTCGAAGCCGACCGTTTCAAAGTTCTCCTCCGCCCGTTCGACATACCGATAAAGCCGCCGGATCAACTGCTTGTGCCCGCTGTTCTTGCCGATACTCAGCGGCTGGATCGCCCGAGTCAACGGCGAGTCGATGGCGATCACGTCGACCTTATCCTGGTGAGTCATGACGTCGTTGCGATAGGCGATCGCGACGTCGACATGACCGGTCACGACGTCGGGGACGATCAACGCCGAGGAGGACTTCTCGACCACGACCTCGCCGGGCTGACCCTGCTTTTCCTTCAACCCGTCGTAGAGGTCGGCCTGCTGTAGCAACCGCCGGGTCAATGCGCCGATGGTGCATTGGTTCGGTTCGCCGATCGAAACCCGTACCCCGGGGGCCAACAGGTCCTCGAGCCCTTTGACACGGTCGCTCCCTTTGGGGACGACCAACACGATTTCCGTCTGGGAAACGTCGACGTCTTCTTGAAACCAATCGCGGACGTTGTCGAGGTAATAGCGGTCACAAGCCATGTAGACATCGGGAAAACCCAACAGCGGGTTCTGCGCCTCGATCGTCCCCATTCGGCTGGTCAAGATCCCGCAACCGTCGAAGATCGTGTTGACCACGACGCCCTCACGCTGCTGAAAGGCATCGATCACCGGTTCGATCGCCCGCCGATTGACCGCCCCGCAAAAAAACGTGATCTCGGGCGTTTCCGCCCAGACGTCTCCTTCAACGGGCGTCATGCCGAATTTCGCGAACGTTTCCAAGCCACGATCACGAGCCGCTATGAATCTCGCCAATCGCAACGCCTCGGTCGGGCGAGTTGATGTGCTGAGTACCGCGACCGTGACCTGCTCCGCCAGCGGAGGCGCGGTGGCCGTTTCGGCCAACCGATCCAGCGGGATGCCGACCAGCTCATCCCGGTACTCGGGGCTGGCCACCGTCGAACTCCAGACGATCCCCAAATCGACCGCACCGATTTTGACATCATTGGCGACTTCGTTGACCGTCGGCTTGAACACACCCAACCGCGTCGCCTGATCAGCCAACCGATCCCACAGGGTCATCTTTTCGTCGGCACCTTCCAGCCCCCCCGGGATTTCGGATAGCAAACCTTGGACCGCTCGCCCGATCGCCGCTTGCTCTGGATCGCTGATCGACCACCGCAACGGGTCGCGGAGCAGCGTCTCCCAATCTTTGGCTTGAGGGTCACGGTCCTTACGGAAGACGACGACCGGAGCTTGCACCGCCAGCGGCAACACTTCCTTGGC
>RECD01000083.1 GCA_007694185.1 Planctomycetaceae bacterium | reverse complement strand
GCTTCGTTGAAACGCTCGCCAATCGTCTGCTTTTGACTCCAGCCGAACGTCAGCAAGGCCATGATGACCACGCCGACCTGATCGAGCTGGGCATTGCCGTGGCGGTGGACGGCGTGCCTGGCGCTCAACGGGATGCTGGTCGGACCGAGAGCCAAAAGTTGACTTGGGCGCTGGTTTGGATGCCGTCGCGGTCGGCGCTAGCAACCGAGTATTTGCCGTAGGTCTTTCGTTGTTTTGCTGAGTAGTACATCACGACGATGACATTCGCGACCACCTCGCCTTCAGGAAGGTCTTTGAAATCCAGGATTCGCTCGTCCTCCAGCCGCCATTCGAATCCGCGAAACGTCCCGAGCAGGTCGCTTTCACCCGTTTTCCATTTCGCCTCGCCGATATCAGCTTCCAACAACTCGAGTTTGGTGTTGGTCAGATCGAATCGCGATGACGTCAGCAGCACGTTCGCGGCGTAGTGGATGGTCCCCGGGTCCAGATCATCGTAAGCCCCCTCGCCGGCTTTGGGGACGAACCGTACACGATCGGACTCGATCACCACCTCATACGACAGCGGTTCACCTACGTCTTTGACCTGCAATGCCGTCTTGCTTTTCTCGATGAAATCAGTGTAATCCGCCTCAGTGATTCCGTGGGCCGCCATGGTCTCGTGATACGGAAGGGGACGACCCTCGTATTCTCTCATCAGTTCCTTGGCCACTTCGAAATCTGCTTGGAGCCAGGCCTGGAAACGGACCGCCAACGCGTTCGTTTTCGGATCGCCCACGAGGTCAAAACACTGGACATCGTATTGAGCGGCCGAGAAAAAATTCTTTAGCTTCAGCTTATTGTCTTCGTCGGCCGAGCAAGGGTACGCGATCAAGGCACACAGGACGAAGGGGAACAGAGTGGTGAAGCCAGGCGAATGCATCGCGACGGTTCCGTTGGGTTGCGATTGATGACGCGGGCTTCACCATCGTCCGGTGGCCAATCGGCCAAGAACGATTCAAGCCCGTTTGGGAAAAAGTTTTGGGCCGGCGACCAAATTTCGTTCGCGGATTGTATCGTCTCGCCACGCGGCTCGACAAGGAAATCCTGCCTATCGGCGTTCATCTCGAGCGAGATCGGGGCACGGCGGTGTTGCTGGGCCGGAACGCCATGGAATGACTTGCTGGTCGGCGGCTCCTTCGGAAAGTGCCCTCGGGCAACTTCGGAAAGTGCACCCATTTTCCGAGCTGTTCACAATCGCGGTAGGTGCTGACGGTGCTAGGCAAGTCGCTGGAGGGTGTTCTGGCGGATCGGCATGGCGGACGGCAAAAATGGTAAGGCCATGCCTGCCGGTTGCACCGTGTCAGGCCGCCGCCGACTAGGCGGTTGATTGGCTATCGACCTTTGGACGGGTCCTGGGCGGGCGGATGGCGGTCGACGGATGGCGGGCGGAATGCACATGGAATGTGCCTGCTACTGACGGACCGGACAGCTTGCGCTGTGCCGCTAGATTAGTCCGACTTCGAACTCGAACGGGCGAGGGGGGGTAGCGGGGAGCGGGGGGATGGCGGGCGGACGGCACATGGAATGTGCCTGCTACTTTCGACCGGACGAGTTGAGGGGCGGGTGTCAGCGGACGGAGAGGGTTACTATGTCGCTGGGGTCGTAGCCGGCTCGGCAGGCTTGGGCTTCGACTCGGATACGCGGCCCTTCGGGGATCGAGCGGACGTACAATCGCCAATCCGACCATTCGGTCGCGGGGGTGTCTGCGGCGTCTGCGGTGTCAGCTTGTGCGGCCGGATCGTCGGTGGCTTCGGGGCTGGCTCCCGTGTCGCTGGGAGGATCGAGCGGCCGGGTGCGATAGCGGATCGAGGCCCCGGGGGTGGAGCTGCGGATCGAGACCCGACCCTGGCGGAAAACCACCATGGGGTCAAGGACTTTCGGATAACTGCCCTTGGGAAGCATCTCCTCCATCATCACCGCTTCAGGAAGCATGCCGGTGTCGCCGATCGAGCGTTGCCAATCCTCGGTCGCCATCCGCATCCGGGCGAGCCGCTGGGCGTATTGTGGACTTTCCGCCAAGTTGTCGACTTCCCAGGGATCGGTGAGCGTGTCGTAAAGTTCCTCGATCGGCTTGGTTTCCGCGAACCAGTGGGCTTGCGGCCCGACCAGTTCGCCGGCGGCGGCGAGCTCGCGCCAGCGGATCATCGTCGGCATTTGGTCCATGTAATCGAGCCGCTGTGAATACGGTTTCTCCGGTTCGAAGTTGCGGATGTATTTCCAGCGGCGATCTCGGGCGGCACGCTGGACATCGAACACCTCGTCCATCCGATCTCGGTGAAAGAACAGGTAGGACGGTTCGGGGGCGGTGTTGTCGCCGAGGAAGACGCGGCCTTGCATCACGGTCGGAATCGGTAAGCCGGCGACGGAAAGCATCGTTGGCGCCAGGTCGACCATGGTGACCAGGTCGTCACGGACGCTGGCTTGCGGGATTTCCCCTGGCCAACGGACGATCATCGGGACCAACGTCCCGGTGTCGTACAGCCAGCGTTTGCCGCGGGGCATCCCCATCCCGTGATCGCTCCAAAAGATAACCAACGTCGACTCGGCCAAGCCATCGGCCTCGAGTCGTTCCAGCAGCTCGCCGACCTGTTGGTCCATCCGCGTGATGTTGTCGTGGTACCAGGCCCAGTCGCGGCGGGTTTCGGGCGTGTCCGGCAGGTAAACCGGCAGTGAGTCGGCCATGCGGTCCGGATCGCGGGCGTTTTCCTTGCCGATCAGTTCGACGATTTCCGCGTGTCGCGCTTCGCCGTGACGGATCTGGCTTTCGTGCGTGATCGTCAGGTTCACGACGCTGAAGAACGGCTGCTTCGGGTCACGGCGTTCCCGCCAATCCTGGTGACGGGGGCCTTGGCGGTCCCAGACGGTCGGCGGAGGCGGAAACTGGTAGTCGGTCTTGTCGCGGTTCGTGCAAAAGTAACCGGCGGCGCGAAGGTATTCGGGAAAGCACTTCACTCCGGCCGGCGGGATCACCCGACTCCGCATGTTCTGCGACCCGATCGCGGGTGCGTAGGTTCCCGTGATCACGCTGCTGCGGACCACGGCGCAGACGCCAGCGGGGGTGAAGGCCCGCGTGAACTTGGCCCCTTCGGTGGCGAGTCGATCGAGATTCGGCGTGATCGCGTGCGGGTCGTCGTAGCAACCGAGTTGGGGCGAGATGTCCTCGCAACTGATCCAGAGGATGTTCGGGCGTTCCCTCGCAATGGCGTTCGTCGCGAAGCTCGCCGAGAGCACCAAGGCGATCGCGATGAGCCGAGCGGAACGGGACATGGGGGACGGGTGACGAATCAGGCCATCGCGAACGACGCCGCCAGCAAGGAGGCGACCCATCGATGGCGAAAAGAGTGAGAGTAGCAGGTGCATGATTGGAGATCGTGGTTGGGGTGAGAAACGCTTCACGACTTGGCGAGTGCGGCCCGGATTTTCCGCATCGCCTCGGTGGCGGCGCCGCCGACGTGGTAATCGCCCTTGCCGCCTGGCAGGTTTTCGTCGCGGGCCTTTTCGAGGGCGGACAGGGCCGGAGCGGCGGTCGCCCCGAGTTGCCCGAGCATTTCGGCGGCGGAACAGCACATCGCTCGCTCGGGCGATTCCAGCCGCGTGATCAGCAATCGCAGAGGGTCCTCTGAGTCGCCGGCGGCACACAGCGCGTAGGCGGCTGCCAACCGCACCGCCGCTGAGGAATCGTCCTGAAACAGTTTGCGGAGGCTTTTTTGGGCGTTCTCCAACGGTTTGCCTCCGATCCGGCCGAGATGGGACGCGGCTAGGTAGCGGACTGCCGGGTCGTCATGAGTCAGCGCTTCGGTGAGTGCCGGTCCGGCCGCTTCGCCGAACGCACCCAACGTCCGCGCCGCGGCGCAGCGGACGACGCGGTTGTCGTCCTTCAGTTCGGCCTTGCAAGACTCGACCGTCCGCCCGGCCACCTTCGTTTCGGCTCGGCAAAGCGTCGGGGAAACGGTCGGTCCCCATCCGATCATGACGGCGATCGCGATGGCCGCCAGCCTGGTCGGCACCGCCTGCCCGATCCGAACAGTTCGATCTCTGCTCATTCACCTTTCCTCCGGTCCATTTTTGCTCTTCGAATCATCCGACACCCGTTGGCCGGCATTTTAACGCAAACGCTCCGTCGGTACTTGCGACCGAATCGCCAACTCATCACAACTCAAGATGCACAGCTTCCGCCGATCCCCCAAGCACCCCAGAAAACCTGTGTTCAGTCGATTCTTCAAATCTCGGTTTTGCCAGGAAGCCACCCATGCCACCCAGTCGGCCGTGCCGGGTGCTCGCCGGAAGCGTGAGCTTCAGCGAGATCGGCTGCGGATACGGCGTCGCCGGATGCTATTGGAACCTTTGGAATCTCGGCTGCCGTTGGCGGCACCGACCGATTTGGCAGCGATCGCGGGTTTGGTTTTCGTCGACCAGACCGGTGACGGCTACACGCCGGGGGAGGAAGTCGCGGGGGCGACCGTCAGCCTTTATCGGGACAACGGGGATGGGGCGTTCAACGCGTCGACCGACGCGTTGGTGGGAAGTGTCGTCACGACCGCTGAAGGGCGGTATCGATTCGATCGGGTCGTGGCGGGGAACTACTTCGTCCGCCAGACGTCCCAGACCGTCGGCGGCCGGCCGTTGTCGGAGACGGTCAGCCCGTTGATCCGGGTCGCAGCGGGCGACGTGATCGGGTCGCTGTTCACCACGATCGATTCGTTCGACGTCGCTGATCAGTTCGTGAATGACACGGTCAACGACGGGCTCGCCGCCTTTTCGGCGATGCAGGGCGACCCGAACGAGATCCTTGGCGGCTGGCGTCGTCTGATGGTCAATCTCACCTCCAGTCGCGTCGGCAGCGAGATCCGGATGCGTGTCGGCACGGAGGGAGGCGAGGGTTACTTGAGTTTCGGCACGATCGACGGCGGGACGGGGCAGCGGGTCGTTTTCTGGGACGGCCAGGGCGGAAATTCGCCGATCGTCAACGACACCGGGCTGGGCGGGGTCGACTTGACGCAAGGCGGTTTGGCGACCGGATTTCGGTTGGACGTCGGAGCCGACTTGGCGGGTGGGACCGCGATCGTCAGGGTCTACAGCGACGACGGGGTCGGTGGGACGGCGACCCGGTTTTCGACCGGCCAGGTCGCGATCGGCGTGACCGACGGGATCGCGACGATTCCGGAATACCTGCCGTTCACGGCTTTTACCGCAACCGGTGGCGGCGTCGACTTCACTCGGGTCGGGGCGATCGAGTTCGAGATCACGGGGGCGGCGAACGTCGACGGCGTGGCGAACTTGGTCGGCGCGATCGGGCCGACGGTGCGAACGTTCGATTTCGCCAACTTTCAGCAGGCCGATTTGTCGTTAGCGATGGTGGTCGATGACAGCACACCGGAGGTCGGGCAGGAGGTCCTGTTCACCTTGACGCTCGACAACCTGGGCCCGTCCACCGCCACCGGCGTGCGGGTCGGCGTGCCGGGTGCCGGTGGCCTGACGCTGGTTTCCACCGCCGCGAGTCAGGGGACGGTCGCGGACGGCGTTTGGAACGTCGGCGTGTTGGCCGCAGGCCAGAACGCGACGCTGGTCGCCCGAGTCCGGATCGACACCGCTGGCGTGCGGACGGTGACGGCCGAGGTGATCGCGTCGGATCAACCCGATCCCAACTCGACCCCGGGCAACAACATCATCGGCGAGAACGACCAGGCGAGTGTCACGGTGTCGGTGTTGTCGGCGGACCTGTCGTTGATCATGACGGTTGACAACCCCACGCCGAATGTCGGCAGCGAAGTCGCGTTCACGATCACCACCCGCAACGCGGGCCCCGACCCGACCACCGGCGTGACCGTCCGGGCCGCGCTTCCGATCGGGATGCAATTCGTCTCCGCGACGCTTTCTCCGGGTGGCGGGCCGGCGAATTATGACCCCGCCACGGGGGTCTGGACGATCGGCGAAATGGCGGCGGGCAACCAGCCGGCGCTGCGACTCGTCACCCGCCCGATCGTCGCCGGTCCGCTGGCGTTGACCGCTCAGGTGCTGACCTCCGACGTTCCCGACCCGAACTCGACACCCGGGAACAACGATCCGTCCGAGGACGATCAGGCGACGGTCACGATCAGCGCGCAGTCGGCCGATTTGTCGCTGGAGATGGTCGTCGACAACGCGAGGCCCAACCGCGGTGATCAAGTTCAATTGACGGTGACCTTGGCCAACGCCGGGCCGAGCACCGCGACGGGGATTCAGGTCCGCAGCCAGTTGCCCGCGGGGCTGACGCTCCGTACCGCCACGCCGAGCACCGGGAATTACAACTCCAGCACCGGGACGTGGTCGGTCCCCAGTCTGGTGGCGGGAACTTCCGCGACGCTCGTATTCGGCGCGACGGTAGAAACCGCCAGTTCGGTGACGGCGGTGGCCGAAGTCATCGCGGCGGACCAACCCGATCCCGATTCGACGCCTGGCAACAACGACCCGAACGAAGACGACCAGGCGAGTGTCACGATCCAGGTTCGCGCCGCCGACCTGTCGCTGACCAATCTCGCCGACAACCGGACGCCCAACGTCGGCGATGAAGTGCGGTTCGCGATCGTCGTCGCCAATGCCGGGCCGGATGCGGCGACCGGGGTAGCGGTATCCGCGCTGTTGCCCGCCGGGCTGACGCTCGTATCGGCCATCCCGTCGCAGGGGACTTACGCCGCCGGCACCGGAAGGTGGACCGTCGGTTCGATCAACCCGGCGTTGAACGCGAGCCTTCAGGTCGTGGCGCGGGTCGAGACGTCCGGCGACAAGAGTTTCAAGGCGGAAGTGATCGAATCCGACCAGATCGATCCGAACAGCACGCCGGGAAACAACGTCGAATCGGAAGACGATCAGCAGACCGTCGTGATCAGCCCGACGGTCATCGACTTGGCGCTGACCATGACCGCCGACCGGACCAAGGCCTTGATCGGCCAACCGGTCACCTTCTCTCTGCGGCTGACCAACGCCGGCCCGTCGCTCGCGACCGGCATCGCGGTCCGCGACCAATTGCCGGAGGGGCTGACCTTCCTGTCGTCACTCAGTTCGGTCGGTTTGTACGATCCGGCTACGTCGCTGTGGACGCTACCGAGCCTCGCGGTCGGCGCCGTCGCGACGCTGGAACTGGTCGCCCGTTTCGACTTGCCGCGAACCTTGACCGTCACGGCTGAGGTCTTCGCGGCGGACCAGTTCGACAGCAATTCGACGCCGAACAACAACGTCCCGACGGAAAACGATCAGGCTTCGGTCACGATCCAACCCGAGACGGCCGACTTGGTGTTGGTACACAGCGTTTCTGACAGCACGCCGAACCTGGGTGAGAGCGTCACGTTGACGGTCACCGTCAATAACCAGGGGCCTGATAACGCCACCGGCGTGACGGTCCGCAACCTGTTGCCGCCGGAATTGTCGCTCGTATCGGCGAGTCCTTCACGCGGGGCTTACAACGCCACAACGGGGATTTGGACGATCGGAGAAATCGCCAACGGGCAAGGTGTGACGATGCAGTTGATCGTCACGCCGATCGCCAGTGGAGATATCGTCAGCACGGCGGAAGTCGCCACGGCGGACCAGTTCGACCCCAACAGCACGCCAGGGAACAACGTGCCCGGCGAGAACGATCAGGCGTCGGTCACGATCACGCCCCAATTGATCGACTTGTCGTTGGACTTGCAAATCAGCAATGCGCTGCCGAACGTCAACCAGACGGTGACTTATCAGTTGATCCTCAATAACGCCGGTCCCAGCACCGCGACGGGGGTGCAGGTCGGCAGCCAATTGCCGCCGATCGTGCGGGTCGTCTCGACGACTGCCACCAGCGGCAACTTCAACGCCGCCACCGGAATTTGGACGGTCGGATCGGTCGGACCGGGAGCCGCGGCGAGGTTGACGATCATCGCTCAAGTCATGGAACCCGGCTCGGGGTTGGCCACGGCCGAAGTGATCGCGGCCGACCAACCCGACGTCGACAGCACGCCGAACAACCAAGACCCGACGGAAGACGATTTCGCCTCGGTCGTGTTCAACACGCCGGTCGCCGACCTGTCGTTGTCGATAACCGTCGACGACCCGACGCCGGATCGCAACCAAACGATCACCTTCACGATCACGGTCAACAACAGCGGTCCGGACGACGCGACCGGGATCGTCGTCACCAATCGGCTCCCGTCGAACTTCAACTTCAGCGGCTCGTCGGCGTCGACCGGTGTTTACACCCCGTCGGCGGGAACGTGGGTCATCCCGGCACTCGCCGCGGGGCAATCGGCCACGCTGAGTTACTCCGGTCGGGCGACCAATTTGGCCCCGATCACCAACACGGCGGAGATCACGCGAGCGGATCAGAGCGACCCGGACAGCACACCGGGCAACGCCGACCCGGACGAAGACGACATCGACACGGTGATCGTGATCCCCAACGTGATCGACCTGCAGGTGTTTGGCGAAATCGACAACCTGAAGCCCCTTGTCGGCGACGTCGTCACGTTGACCTTTGACGTGGTCAACTCCGGGCCGGCGATCGCCACGGGAGTCGAGTTGGAACTCGCCTTGCCGCCCGGCGTGACGACGCTCCTGTTTGGTGCGAGCCAAGGGCTGTACACGCCGGGCACGGGGATTTGGATCGTCGGGGCGATGGCCCCCGGCCAAGTCGAAACGCTGGTCGTGCAACTGAGCGTCGACGTGGGGGGAATCAAGTTGGCGACCTTGCAAGTCATCGCGGCGGACCAGTTCGACATCGACTCGACGCCCGGCAACGGCATCGAAGGCGAAGACGATCAGGTCACGCTGGTGATCAACGCCCCACGCCTGCTGAATAAACGGCTGTTCCTGGCGAGGTGAGCCGCATAATAGCAACCGTATCGCAAGCCGAGCAGCAGGCCGAGTACGCGGTCCACCGGGGGACACCGATTGGCGTTACTCCGAACCTGGCGATTCGTTATGCTGAGATGTCAATTTTGGCGTTGCGGTAGCGGGACGAAGGTTTGTTTGCGTCCGGTTGCCGAGTCGAGAGGAAGATTTGGGCAACGAGCGTCGGCTCGGGCCTGGTTCGTCTTCTCGCGCGTCGCAGGCACGTTTCAGACGGGATGGATCGCAAGGATGGGTTTTCTGGTCACATGCGAACACGGGTCGCGAGCGGTCCCCGAAACGGTCGCGGGATTGCTTGACGCGGACGGCGGTGCGGGATGCGTCGACATCGAATCGGGGTATGACCTCGGGGCCGCGGAGGTCGCCCGGACCTTCGCGAGCGAGTTGGCATGTCCGGTTGTCGAAGCCCCCTGTCACCCGGCGGTGATCGATTGCAACCGTCCCGTCGGCCATCGGCGGCTCTTTTCGAAGCCGCTCCGTTCGGCCCCTGCGGAATTACGCGAATGGTTGATTCGGGAGTTGCATCAGCGGCACGAGCGACAGGTGCGGAGGGGGTTGGAAGAATCGATCGCTCGCGACGGGCAGGTGATCCACTTGGCCGTGCATTCGTTCGCCCCATTCGAGCCGGGTGCGACGGCGGAGGGCGTCCACCGCTTCGACGCGGCTCGCCGTACCGATCTGGGCTTGCTGTACGATCCCGCCCGGTCGCTGGAGACGTTGCTCTGTGACCGCTGGGTTTGGCGACTTTACGAAACCCTGCCGAATTTGCGCGTGCGGCGCAATTATCCGATCCGTGGCACCCGCGACGGGCTGACGAAGCGGCTTCGTCAGACCTTTGGCGAGGATCGCTATCTGGGGGTCGAATTGCAGTTGAATCAGGCGTGGTGCGGGCGTTCGCTGCCGATCGGTCGCACGACCAGCCACGGGATCATCGCGGCGTTGGCGGAACTCTGCGGCCAGCGTCAGGCGTTTGCCGCCTGAACTTCGGCTCGCTGGCAAATTCGGCCGGTTGTAGGGTTGCCGACGGCCCCAATTGCGATTGCTCTGGAAAGCGGACTTAGCTTATCGACTCCTGATGGTCGATCAATCCGTTAGGAGATCTTCGACGGCCCCAGGCAATTGCAGATTGTCTGCGGAGGGCCTGTCGCCGGATCACCTCTACTTCAACGCTGCGATGCCAGGAACGCGAAAATGAACGTGTCGATCGAAAGGGTGATCCGCTGGGGCCTGTTGGCCGTGGTTTTGGGCATCGGCATGGGAACCCGTCCGGCCGCGGCTCAAAACACGCAGCGAGGTGCCGTCTTGGGCGGGCTCGGTGGCGCGATCGTCGGCGGGATCATCGGCGAGAACAACCGCAAAGCGGGAGCCGGTGCTGCGATCGGCGGGGCGATCGGTGCGGTCGGCGGGGCGGTGATGGGTAACGCCAAAGACCAGGAAATCGCTCAACAGCGACAACGTCAGGCTTACGCTCACCAGCAGCGTGTCTACGCTCAGCAGCAAGTTCACGCGGCCCATGTGCAGTCGGCGGTCAGCACCGGGGACGTGATCACGATGTCCCGCAACGGATTGACCGATTCGGTGATCATCACCCAGATCCACAACCGGGGTGTTCAGAACAGGCTGGAGGTCAGCGAAATCATTTCGCTGCACCAGCAGGGTGTCAGCGAATCGGTGATCACGGCGTTGCAAAACGCCCGGGTCGCCGGGACGCCCGTCGTCACCCACCAACCGATTGTGACTCAGCCGGTGATTATCCAGGAACAGTACGTCGTGCCGCGTTACTCGCCGCCGCCGGTCTATCATTACCACCGCGGTTATCGCCGCGGGTATTGATCCCGAGCGGACGGCAGCTTGCTTGCGGCCGCTTTGAGCCGCAGGACTTCACAGGTCACGTCGCGTTCGCGGCAGGGTGACAACGCCCTGAGATCACGTAGCGGGTTTCGAACCGCCAAAGCCAATTGGCCGCGATCTCAGTTGTTCTCCGCGGCGACTTTGGGGGAAGCCTAGGACGCGTCTTCGGTCGGTGCGGTTTCAGCTTCCGCATCGGCGGGTGTTTCCTCAGCAGGCTCGGTATCGTCAGCCGGTTTGGCCTCTTCTGCCGCCTCGGCGGCCTCAGGCTTTTCCGCAGGCTCGGTGGGTTTCACCGCCGGCTCGACTTCGCCGTTCCCTTCGACCGGAAATTCGGTGGCGGGGGTCAATCCGCGATCGATGACCCAGATGTTGCGAAAGCGGACCGGATCGGAATGGTTCTGCAACTTGGTCGGTAACAGGTTCGGCTCTTCCGCTTGCCCGGCCCCGGTCTTGTTTTCCAGCTCGACGTCATCCTGAACGACCACGCCGTTTAGCCAGGCGGTGATCCGGGCGTTGCGGATCTTGTTTCCATCCGCGTCCCAGCGTGGGGCGGTGAATCGGATGTCGTAGGTCTGCCAGGCGAGCGGCGGGAAACTCATGTTCAGATCGGGTGCGCGGTAGCGGTAGAGCGATCCGGCGCCGTTGAACGTCGGGAGTTCTCCGAAAGAATCGAGGATCTGGCATTCGTAGCGGCTCTGCAGGTAGACGCCGCTATTGCCTCGGCCTTGATCCCGAGCCTGTGGCATGTAGGGCAGTCGAAACTCGACGTGCAGATCAAAATCCTGGAACATCGGTTTGATCGTCGCCCCTTCGATCAACAGCCCGTCGTCGGTCATCGAGCCGTTATTGAACTGGTCGGTGCCACTGCCGTCGAACAGCACGGTCGCTTCGGCCGGCGGTTTGGCCCCAAGCGTGGGGCTTTTGCGAACGATCCGCTCGAGTCGCCCGAGCCGTTCGCCGGTGCGGCTGATGATCAGGGCGTGGTCCGGTTCGGCGAAGATGGCCCACGGCCCGCCCGACAAAACCAAGAATCCGTCGGACAGCACCCCGACCATCTTGCTCGCTTCGGGCCGATGCTTCTGCTGGCCCGGCAAACCGCCACGGAAGGCCAACGCCTCGAATTCGCCACGCCCCAGCGGTCGGATCTGCAACCCGATCGTCTCGTATTCGTTCTCGCCGATCGTGATCGGTCCGGCGAATTCGCCTAACAGCAGGTAGCTGGGGTCATCCGTCGGCGGCTCGGTGTGGACCGGACCGCGGGACCGTGGCTCTTGGGCCTGAGCCACCGAAAAGTCCGCCGGGATTCCGCCGAGCAGGATGGTGGTGGTAGCAATTAAAATGAGGGCGAGACGGGGAGTCATGAGTGACAAGCCTTCCAGGGTGTGTTGAACGAAGAAGCCTAGGCGGGTTTTCCGTTGGCAGGTTGATCTGTAGTTTAATCAACGGTTAGGCGACATGCAGCCGAGAAGCGGGTCGACCGCGTGGTTCGAATTGGCAGGGTCGGCCCAGATCCGAAGAGAAACTTGATGAGTCTCAGCGAACACTATCACCACCGTCGAAGGGGCCTGTCCTTCGAGTTGTTTCCCCCCAAGACTCCCGCCGCGATGGGGGCGTTGGAAGAAACGATCGAGCGTCTGGTCCGGTTCGAGCCCGATTTTTTCACCTGCACCTACGGGGCGGGCGGTTCCAGCCAAAGGGCGACGCTCGATGTCGTGCGGATGGTGCGCCGGATCGCCAACCTGCCGGTCGCGTCCCACCTGACCTGTGTCGGTTCGACCGTCGAGGAATTACGGGCGTATCTCGAAGAGGCGTTAGCCGCCGGGGCGGAGTACTTGGTTGCGCTGCGTGGTGACCCGCCGAAAGGGACGACCGAGTTCCGCCAAGTGGCAGGAGGACTCCGTTACGCCAACGAATTGGTCGAGCTGATCCGCCGCGAATTTGACGACCGGTTCGGGATCGCCGTCGCCGGTTACCCCGAAGTTCACCAAGAGGCGGATAGCGCGGAAGCCGACCTGGTGAATTTGAAGCGGAAGGTCGATGCCGGCGCCGACGTCGTGATCACGCAACTGTTCTACGACAACGACGACTTTTACCGTTTCCGTGACGCTTGCGAGGCGATCGGGATCACGGTTCCGATCGTGCCGGGCTTGTTGCCGGTGACCAATTTCAAGCAGATCGAGCGGATCGCGAAACTCTGCAAGGCTTCGATCCCGACGGCTTTTGCCGAGCGGATGAACGAGCAGGATTCGGCCGATTGGCAATTTCGGGTCGGCGTCGAGTATGCCCGTGCCCAAACGGTCGATCTGATCGCCCACGGCGTCCCGGGCTTGCACTACTACGTGCTCAATCAGAGCAACGCCGCCGAAGTCCTGCTCGACGGGTTGGAATTGGCTGACGCGATCGCCTGAACCGGCCGGAGTCGCGTCGGCCAGCAGGCCTTCCGAGCGTCAGCGGACGCCCAGGCTAGCAACCGCATCCGAGCAATTGCCCTTCCGGGCTGTCAGTCCAGTTCCGGAGCCGGAGATGGCTGCCGGCGGGGTGGCCGCGGGGGACGATTTTCGGCGGCTGGGGCGGGCGCCGGCTGCTGGGGGGCGACGTTTTGCTGCTGGGGCGGGGTTGCCGAACCCGTTTGCATCGTCCGCAGGGCGGCTTCGAGGTAACTCGCGTTGATCGTGGCCGGCAAGTTGACCACTTGCACGCCATCGCTCGTCCGGGCAGCGATGTCGAGTTGATCGATCATGTCGCAGACGAGCTTGAGCAGCGCCTCGCCTTCGGCGCTGACCAGCAAGGTATTCCCGATCGGGTCGATCCCGATCGACAATTTTCCTTTGAAACTGAAGTCCGCCCCGCCGCCCTGTTGACCACTGCCGCCGGTGTCGACCAATTCCGAGCCTCCGCCGGGCGAGCGACCGCCGCCAGCGGATCTGGGCGGCATCCCGCTTCCGCCGCCTTGGCCCCCGCCACCTTGGCCACCCGCGGCTTGGAACGCCTTGTCGTTGCTGCTCAGCAGATCACGGTAGGTTTCCTTGATCGTTTCGGCGATCGCGGTGGCGCGGCTGTGGCGGAGCGGCACCAAACGCGTGTACCGCACCTTGCGGTCGTTGATCGGTTCGGGGACGTCCCACAACCGAATCAGATCCTCGATCGTTTTCAACTGCTCCGCCGTCGCGTTGCTGACCACGATCGTCCCCGTGTCGATGTCGGAAATGAACCGCAATTTGGCCGGTTTCCCCAAGCCGCTGGGCGAGTTCGTTTTGCGGTCATCGAAACCGAACAGCCAGCGTGGAAAGCCGGATGAGGTGTCGTCATCGTCATCCTCGGCAAAGAAGTCTTCCAAGCTCAATCTGATCCAGGTCGCCGACACGTGCTTGGCCACGAAGGTGTGGTAGGCACGGCGGGGTGGGGTGAACTGCAACATCAGGTCTTCCAGCCGATCGAGCGCCGCGGTGTCGCGGCTACGCAGCACCAGGTTGCCGGCAGCGTCGACTTCGATCTGAATCGGTTCTGTGGTCGCAGCGGTCGGCGGGGGCGCGTTGCCGGGGGCGCTTTCGTCCGGCTTCGTGACCCGGCCGGGTACCGCGAACGCACGGTCAAAGTCTTCGAGCGAACGGATCACGGGCGGTTCGGGTGGCGGCACTTCGTCGGTCTCGGTAGCCGCCGCCTCGTTCTCGTTCGTCGCCCGCTCCGCAGCCGGAACCTGAACGGCGGCGGTTTGGGGGGCGGCGGTCAGCCGGATCGATGGGGGGACTTTGCCGCCTGGAGCTGCGGTCAGGTCGGCGCTGGAGGAATCGGGGGCCGCATCCTTGTCCGCGGGATCGTCTTCGGGTGATTTTTCTTTTGGCAGGAACCGGTCTACCGGGGGAAGTTCGATCGGGTTCGGAGAAACCTGCTGCCATTGTCGCTGCAATTCTTGCAGGTAGCGGAACGTCTCCGGGCTGGGGTCCGCATCGATGACCCTCAGCATCCGGTCGTTGCCGGTAGGTGGCGGCAATTCGCCGAGCTTGACCAGCAGGTTTCGAACTTCCGCCATTTCGGAATCGTTCGCCCACAGCAACACCTGGCGGTACCGAGTGTTCGCCGCCACCCGGAATTCGTCTTCTTTTTTCGCTTCCGGTTGGCTCATGCCGCCGAAATACATCGGGTAGCGTTGGTTTCGCGACTCGTCCTTGTCGGGCTTTTTGCCCATCAGGAAGGTGATCGATTCGGCCACCTCGGCGGCATCGAGCCGTCGGAGTTGCAAGACTTCGAAGCTGCGGCCGCTGCCGTCCAGCCGGGTGATGATTTGTTGGATGATGAAGCGGTCGGCGGCGGAGCCCGACACGATCAGGGCGCGGTTATCCGAATCGACGCGAATCCGGGTCGACGGTTCCAGGATGTTCATTTCCTGGACGATCTCGATCAGTTTGGCCGGGTCGAGCGATACCAAACGAAAGACCTGGACCCGGTTTTGGACATCGGACAAAGACGTCATCGTCGCCCCCGGAACGTCGATCCGCTTCAGGAACTCCGTGGCGATCGCGACGCGGTCGGGCGGGGCTTGGATCAGGATCGAGTTTTGTCGGGCGTTGGCGACGACCGCGATATCGGGTTTCTTCGGTTCCGGCGTCGGCGGTTGTCCCCCTTGCTGCGCCCGCATCTGCATCATCTGCGCACGTTGCTGCTGTTCTTGCGGCGACAGCGGCGGCTCCGGTTTGCCGCCGATCCCAAGAAACTCTTCCAGCAGCCGTTTGGCTTCCTCGGCCGGGATGTGACGCAGCTTGAATTCGGGCGCCAACGACTCGCGGCTAGCGCCATCGAGTTCCCGTCGCAGCAACTCGGCGACTTGGTGCAGGGTCACCGCAGCGTCCATCGCTTCGATCCGGTTGGTCGTCGTCAACGCCGTCAGCTTGCCGTTTTCGCTGATCATCGCCTTGAATTCTTCGGCCAACTTTTCGGCGGACAGCCAACCGGCGTCGAGCGACGTGCGAACGAAGCTGTGGGGCGGCAGGGCACCGAGTTGTTCCTGGTCGAACCGCGGCACGATGGCGGGGTTGATGGCCGAGCACTTGACGACGGTCATGCCGCCGTCGAGCGACAGCAACGTGTAGCCCCGGCCCAACAGGTGGCGGTTGAACAAGTCGATCACCTCCGCCACCGTGTAGCGGCCGGGCGTCGTGATGTTCACGCGATCGGCGGGCAATTCGAGCCAATCGAGCGGTTGATCGGAGAGTTCGGCGAGCCAATCGATCAATTCTGGCCAGGCCTGATTGCGAAACTGAAACGCGACCCGGCCGTCCTCACCCAGCGAGGCTGCTGACAATTCGTCTTGATCCGACTTCTCCGAACCGACCTCTTGCCGGCGGATCACCGTCGGCTTCTCACCGTCCGGTTTGGGCGTGTCGCCAGAGGCACTCGCATCGGGCGGTCCGCCAGGGGTGCCTGGCGGTGGGCCGCCTGGTGTTCCCGGCGGTGGGCCACCTGGTGTTCCCGGTCGCGCGGGGCTGGCTTGCCCCGGCGTCGGCTGTCCTGGCTGCGGTCCGCCGCGGGTGCTGATCGCCTGGGGGCCCATCGACCCGCCTTGCGCCAACGCCAGGCCGGAAAGGCACGGGGAGGTCAGGACGAGCCATCCCAAGCCGATGAGAAGGTTGGTGCGCAAAATCACAGCAGCAGAAAAGGGTTCGGGAACGGGAGTCCACGATCACCCCAACAGTATGTACGGTGGCACGGCAGAATACAAACCGATCCGCCAGCCGCTGGACGTCGGGCGGCGCGGCAGAATCGGAGCGGTATTCGCCAGGCTTCGGCTCAGGCTGCGTATTGTGAATCGGCGGGGGCTTCGCCCGGCGTGACGGAACGCGGCTTGCCGACCGAACGCTTCCATAACGCGACAAGCTCGCTCGACAAACTCGGCGCGACCGTTTGTCGATACGGGGAGTCTGCGGGCAAGCCCTCCATCAGCCGCCGATGGGCGATCCCGAGGTTGTGATATGGCATCGAGGGAAACAGGTGGTGCAGCGCGTGATAACGGGTGCCGACCGGCCCCCACAATTCGCTGATCCACGGGGCGTGCGGGTAATTGACCGAGTCGAGCAATTGGTCTTCGAACGACATCGGCTGCCCGTCGCCCGTCCAGCGATGGGCCCCGAGCGTGCGGAATTCGTTGACCAGCATCAGCGACACGGCGACGGCATAAGCGATGAACCAGATCGGGTCGATCGGCTCGTTCCTCATCACCGCGCCACGGATCAAGAACCAAACGCACCAGGCGAAACAGAGCCCCTCTTGCAACAGGATCAGCCGACGCAGGCGTGGCGTCAGATCGGTTCGCTGGTAAAACGGGTCGACGACCATGGTCGAGGCATGCCGATGGAACCATTCCCGCGCCCCGGGGACGACCCAGCAAATCGGGCTGATCAGCAGGAACCGGGCAATCCCCAGGAACGGGATGATCAGGGCTTGAACGATGTAGCCGACGATCATCCAGCGGCCGTGCCGGAAGGCCCCCAGTCGCAAGTACTCGCCATCATGTTCCGTCCCGTAATGTTGGCGGCGGTGATGATCGACGTGCGGGTGGTACAGGAATGACGGCAGCAGAAAAAAAATCCCGCACAGCGCGTTCCAGGCGACCCGGAATCCGCGGAAACTGTCGCGGGGCAGATGGACCAATTCGTGGATGAACATCACCGACCGCATGTACAAGGTCACGCAGGCGATGAAGGTCAAGGCCATCACCGGCCAAAGCCACGCGGCATCGGGATACCACCGCGGCAGATAGTAGAGCGCGTGAAACGCGACATGCCCGGTGACGATCGAGCTGACGAAATCGGCCCAATAGATCTTGGCGTTCGGTTTCTGCAGATCGCCGACCAAGGAACGCGCTTGGGCGAACGAAAACGTCGACGGACTACCAAATCGCTGGGATAGGCCCATGGCAAAACTCCGCAGGATGAGTACGTTCAAGTTCGGTGGCGCCGAGTCGGCGGGGTTGCGACCAACCCTGAGCGTATCGCCCATTCCCCTCGTAAACCAATTTTAATTGTCGGCAACTTTCGCTGCCTAAGCCACTCAGAAAGGCCGGTTTCGGGTTGATCCTGCGACTTTCCGTCACTTGCCCCGCCCGTGTGTGAATTTTAATCGACTCGTTCCGGGCCGATTCGCCACCACTGGGACTCGGCGTCTGAGCGTCCCATCGACCGTAAGATCGGAGAAATTGTGCAGCCATGCGAATCGCGGTCATCGGAGCGGGCGCTGCGGGATTGATGGCGGCCGCGGTCGCGGCCCAGCGGCTGGCGGCGATCCCCGGTTCGAGCGGCGATGCGCCCCGTCAAGTCATCGTTTTTGAAAAAAACCGCAAAGCGGGCGTCAAAATCCTGATGAGCGGCGGAACTCGCTGCAACCTGACGCACGACTGCGGCCCGGCGGGGATCATGGAGGCTTTTGGCAAGGGCGGCCAATTCCTGCGACAGGCTCTGGCGGCGCTGCCGCCCAGCCAGGTCGTCGCCTTGTTTCACTCGCTCGGCGTCCCGACTCAGATCGAAGTGACCGGCAAGATCTTTCCCTCCAGCAATCGGGCGCTCGATGTGCGGGACGCGTTGTTGGGCTACGCCGAGCGTTCGGGGGCGGAGGTGCGTTTGGCCACACCGGTGCGGGGGATCGTCCCAGGAGCTGGCGGCGAGGGGATCGTGGTATCGACCGACGAGGCGCAAGAAAAATTCGACGCGGTGATCGTCACCGTCGGCGGCAAAAGTTGGCCGGGCTGCGGGACGACCGGGGACGGTTACGGATGGCTGCGAGGGCTCGGTCACACGCTGGTTCCGCCCCGGCCGGCGCTGGTCCCTTTGGTCGGCGGTGAAGCTTGGATGAACGGATTGAGCGGTTTGACGTTGGACGACGTCACCGCCAGCGTCTGGGCCGTCCCGGGGGAGGGAATGAAGCGGCCCAAGAAGCCTTCGCTCAGTCGCCGTGGCGGTTTTTTGTTCACCCATTTCGGCTTTTCCGGCCCGACGGCGATGGACGTCAGCGGCGTGATGACTTCGGCAGAGCGGTTCGACCAGTGCCGCTTGTCGCTCGATTTCGCCCCCGACGTCACCCCAGATCAGCTCACTCGGTGGTTTGAGGAACAGCGGCGCGAGTCCGGCGCGCGGCGGGTCGCCGCTGCGGTCACCCGCTGGCTGCCCAAGCGGTTGGCCGAGTCGGTGGCGGAAGTCACCGGTTCGGACCAACGGACGATGGCCGAGTTGCCACGCGCCCAAACGGTCGCCATGGTCGAGGCGATCAAGAACCTGACGCTGCCGGTGACGGGGACGCGAGGATTCGACAAGGCCGAGGTGACCGCTGGTGGGGTCAGCCTGAAGGAGGTCGATCCGCGGACGATGCGGAGTCGCCTCGTTCCCAGGTTGTACATCGCCGGCGAAATCCTCGATCTGGACGGCTGGATCGGAGGTTACAACTTCCAGTCGGCTTTCAGCACCGGATTCCTCGCCGGGACGCACGCGGCCGATCAGGTGCGGGAGGCGGCATGTCTGACCTGATCGCCCAAGGGTCGCAGCCCCGGCAACGCTGGCGCCGATCGTTATCCGGTGACGACCTTCCCGCCGTCGTCGTGGGACGCGTCGGCACCGGTCGGTGGGAAGTTCCCTGGGACGACCGGATCTCCCGACGCCACGTGACGCTGACGCCGCTTGCCGACGGCGGGGTGATGGTGGAGAAGATCGCGACGGCCCGGAACCCGGTGTTTTTTCGTGGTCAGCGTCAGGACGCTTTCGCGTTGCGGCCGGGCGAACACTTCGTGATCGGACACACCACCTTCACGTTGGCGATTCGGCCCGAGGTGAGTGAGCGGGAACCGCCCGCGGGGCTGACCGAACACCTTTACGATGTCGCCGAACTTCGTCGACGCGGCTTTCGCGATCCCCCTTCGCGGATCGACGCGCTCAGCCGGTTGCCGGACATCATCGCCGGCAGCACGGGGGAGGAAGAGTGGCTGGTCCGGGTCGTCAGCCTGCTGTTGAACTCGATCCCGGCCGCTTCCGCCGTCGCCGTCCTCGACTTGGGCGACCCGGATGCCACGGTGACGAAGCCAGCCGAATTCGGCCGCCCCCGGGTACTCCATTACGATCACCGGATCGCCGATTCCCAAGGTCCGCAACCGAGTGGCGAGCTGGCGCGGCAAGCGATCGCCACCCGCCAAAGCGTCCTGCACCTGTGGGATCGGGACGATGCGGAACCGCCCGGGAGCGAGCCGCAACCGGATTACACTTCCAACGAAGGGATCGATTGGGCGTTTTGCGTCCCGCTGCCGACGGAGGCCTGCCGGGGCTGGGCGATCTACGTCACCGGGATGTGGACGCCGAAGCTCGAGGGGGAAGCCGACCAATCGCGGCGAACGATCCCCGAGGACTTTCGCGATGACATCAAGTTCACCGAACTGGTCGGCGCGATGCTGGGAAACCTCCGGCAAGCCCGGCGTTTGCAGCGTCAGCAGATCAGCATGGGGCGGTTCTTCGGGCCGGTGGTGATGGAGGCTTTGGCGAGCGGCGATCCGCAAGAGGTCCTGCGGCCGCGTCAAACCGAGGTGACCGTGATCTTTTGCGACCTTCGCGAGTTCAGTCGCCAAAGCGAACGGGAGCGGGATCGCCTGTTGGACTTGCTGGGTCGGGTCAGCGACTCGCTGGGGGTGATGACCGGCGAAATCCTGGCACAAGGCGGCGTGATCGGCGACTTTCATGGCGACGCGGCGATGGGTTTTTGGGGCTGGCCGCTCGATCAGCCCGACGCGGTCGCGCGAGCTTGCCGGGCGGCGGTGCGGATTCGAGACGCGTTTCGTGGTGCCCAAGGGCGTCGTCGGCTCGGGTTCCGTTGTGGGATCGGGATCGCGACCGGTCAGGCCGTCGCCGGGCGGATCGGGACACGAGACCAGGTGAAGGTCACCGCCTTGGGGCCGGTCGTCAACTTGGCGAGTCGCCTGGAGGGATTGACCAAACCGCTCGGCACCGAGTTGCTGATCGACGAGGCATCGGCGAAGTGGCTGGCACGCGAATTTTCCGATCGGGTTCGCTTGCGGCGGGTCGCGCGGGTGCTGCCTGCGGGGCTTAGCGAACCGATCACGGTCTACGACGTGCAGTCGGCCGGCGGGGCTTTCGCCGCGACGGCGGGGTCCGGATGGATAGCTCCGGTCTTGGTCAGGGGGGACGAGCCGGCCGAGGGGAATGATGCCGAGGAGAATGGCGGCGAAGGTTTTCGGCTGAGTGAACCGCAGGTGCGAGCTTACGAGGCGGCTTGGGACGCCTTCGCTGGCGGCGATTGGGAAGTCGCTTGGGAGGGGTTGAATCAGCTCCCTGCCGAGGACCCGCCGACGACGTTTTTGCGGGACTGGATCAGGCGTCACGATCGTGTCGCCCCGCAGGGCTGGGACGGAGTCATCGACCTCGCTAAAACGGGTGGCTGAACGGCAAGCCCTTTTCACTTTCTTGGAACGACACTGACGATGACCCCGGCCCCGCTGCCCCCCGATCCGCTCGCCACATCAGACCTCCCCGATTTGGCTGCGGCCGAAACGATGTTGGTGGCCGCCTTGGGCCAAATCGAATGGGTGCGACGCTACACACTCGAACTGCTCGACGCGACGCCGGAGGAGCTGTGGTTCGAAATGCCCGACTGGGGTAAGAGGACGGAGGACACGGCGCCGGGGCAGGTCGCGACCTCAGCCGATCGCGGCATCACCCATGTGGCTTGGCAGGTCGGTCATTTGGCGGTCAGCCAATATGGGCTGCTGATGTTCCGCATCCACGGTCGCCGTGACGAGGACTTGGAACTCGTTCCCGGCAGCTTCCGCAAGGCCTTTGGGCGCGGTTCCGACCCGCACTCCGCGGGCGTCAAACGCCACTCGGCGGAAGAACTTCGCGAGCGGCTCGATCGCATCCATCGGTCGGCGGTAGCGGGGCTTCGCGAAGGCTTCGACAGCGGCCGGTTGTTGGAACCGGTCGACATGCCCTACGCCGTCTACCCGATCAAACTCGGTGCGATCCTGTTCTGCCCGTTGCACGAGCAGATTCACGGCGGCCAAATCGGGCTGATCCGCCGCGGTTTGGGATTACCCCCGATCCGCTGACGATGCCGCCCGATTTGGCCGCCCGAT
>RECD01000033.1 GCA_007694185.1 Planctomycetaceae bacterium | reverse complement strand
CGTCGCAACGTCACCAACGGGGTACGACCGACCTGATCCGCCAACGGACCGGCGGCCCGAACCGAAGGCTCGCTCCCGACAGCCCCGCCTGCAAGCAACATGCTGAATCTCCCCAAGCTGTTTGGTCATCGCAATAACGTGAACCCAAGACCTCTGTGGTCCACACCCTGCTCTGGACGTCGTCCGATCGCTGAGACATCGCATACCCCAACGTGCCGCTGGAGTCCGATTCGAGCACACCCAACTCGGCGGGATCGGAACGCGAACGGCACGGGAACGTCTGGCGCAGGACTCCTCACGACGAGCGTCGTCTGAAGGTGCCGCAGAGCAACCGCAATCGCTGTGCCAATCGGCGGTTTTCGCGGCCTTCGCCTGCGATTTGCAAACAGCAATGGGGACGGGATGAGACCTGGCAACGCCGATCGGGAGCTCGCGACTGGCACGACGCGATCACGTTGATCGCTGAGGATCCTCGGCGGATCCGGCCGACCGGCACGTGTCCTCCCGGCGGCGGTTCGCCGGGAGCGGGTTTTCGCGGCGGTTCGTTCGGTCAGCGTTGGTGGCGTGCCAGTCGCGACACCACGTCGACGAGCACATCGATCTCGTTGTGGGTGTTGTAGATCGCGAACGAAGGCCGGACGGTCGATTCGAGCCCGAAGTGACGCAGCGAAGGTTGGGCGCAATGGTGACCGGTACGCACGGCAATGCCGTGCCGATCGAGTTCGCGACCGACGGTCTCGGTGCTGAAGCCATCCAGGGTGAACGACACGACCCCGACTTTCCGAAACGCCTTCCCAAAGATCTGTAGCCCGCGGATCTTGCTCAGTGCCTGGGTCGCGTACTCGAGCAGCGAATGCTCGTGCGCCTCGACAGCCGCCGGATCGAATTGCCGCAAGTATTGCAGGGCGGCCCCGAGGCCGACCGCATCGCCGATGCTCGGGGTACCGGCTTCGAACTTGGCGGGCGGATCGGCATAGATCGTTTCGTCAAAACTGACTCGCTGGATCATGTTGCCGCCCCCTTGCCAGGGTGGCAGTTTGTCCTGCATATCGGGGTGGATGTAGACCACGCCGATGCCGGTCGGGGCGAATACCTTGTGCCCTGAAAAGACGTAGAAGTCACAGCCTAGCGCGGTGACGTCGACCGGCAGGTGAGCGATCGATTGGGCGCCATCGACCAAGACCTTGGCCCCATGGTGATGAGCCAATTGGGTCATCTCGGCCACCGGCAGGATCGTACCGAGCGTGTTGGACGCGTGAGTCAGCGAGACCAATCGCGTGCGAGAGCTGAGCAGTTGACGGTAATCGTTGAGCGAGATCTCCCCACGATCATCGATCGGGAGCACGCGGAGATGTAGCCGCTTCTCGCGGGCGATCATTTGCCACGGCACGATATTGGCGTGGTGTTCCAACTCGGTCAACAGGATTTCGTCGCCTTCGCGGAGTGAATCCTTGAAAGTTTGAGCGACGAAGTTGATCCCCTCGGTCGTCCCCCGCACGAAGACGATGTCGTCACGGGACGGGGCGTGGATGAACTGCCGCACCGTCTCGCGAGCCGCCTCGTAGTGATCCGTCGCCCGTGCCGCCAAGGTGTGAGCGGCGCGGTGGATGTTCGAGTAATCCACCGAATAGAAATGGGTGATCGCTTCGATCACTTGGGTCGGCTTGTGCGTCGTCGCGGCGTTATCGAACCAGATCAGCGGGTGGCCGTGAACCGATTGGTGTAGGGCAGGAAAGTCGGCGCGGATCGAGTGGGCGTCGAAAGCGCGGTACGAAGTCTGGCCTGCACGCGAACTCGACTCGCCCGGCCGAGGCCCGGACGACACCGCTGTGGAGGTGCCCCGTGGAGTTTGGATCAACGGGGAACGTCCGAGTTTGTCGCGCAGGTCCGTGCTGCTGCTGAGCCGCAGTCGCTGGACCGCCGCGCCGAGCGAGTCAGACCCACCGCCGGCCGCGGGAATCGTCGGGCTCGGCAACTGGTCGGGCCCTGCCGCGGTGCCGCCGGAGGCTTGTGCCATCCGAGACGCCTCGATCGCTTGGGCTACCGGTGCCGGCAACGAAGACGCAAACCCAGACCCCGATCCAGAAGTCGGAAAGGGCGATTCGTGTCCCGACGCCAATCCTCCCGCGAACGGTTTGACCGGCAGGCGGACATCCGCGGGCACGGTCATCGGCGGCACGGCTGACATCGGCGGCACGGCTGACGGCATCGCCGACGGCGATTTGGCCGCAGAGGGCATCGCTGCGGACGTCGGCATCGGGCCCGCGGTCGGCAGATCGGCTGGGGCGTCCGCGGAAGCCAAAGCCTGCTGCAGGAAGCGGCGGGTGATGGCCAGCGAATCGTTCGGGTCGTCCGGCAACTCGCCCGCTTGCATCGTTGGCTCCATCATCATATCCCCGATCCCATCTCAAACGACTTCGGGATTCGCTGCATGTAGTCGTGGTAGTAACCGACCTCAACGTTTTCGAGCACGCCGACGGCGTCATCGGTCAGCACGGCGGTAGAGAAATAGAGCGTCAGTAAGTAGGAGCTGACGCCCATGCTGTCGAGTCCCATCAGCCGCGCGGAGAGGCTCGGCGCGATCTCGCCTTCAATGCCCGTTTGGTGCAGTCCCACAACACCCTGGTCCTCTTCGCCAACCCGGACCAGCAAAATGTTGGTCGTGCCGGAGGACTGACGCGACTGATAGGTGTTGGTGACGTCGAGTTTGTCGCAAGGGACGATCGGCACGCCACGCCAAGAAATCATCGGGTAACCGAAGACGCTCACCGTCATGGGAGGAACCCCACGCCAGGTGCATTCGCGGAGGAACGCTGCGATCGCCTTGGGGTGAGCGATGAAGAAGGCGGGCTTTTTCCAGACAAGCGCCAACAGTTCATCGAGATCGTCCGGGGTCGGGGCGCCGAATCGCGGGCTGATCCGCATCGACGGATCGACCGAGTGCAGCAAACCGAACTTCTTGCTGTTGATCAGTTCCCACTCTTGACGCTCCTTGATGCCCTCGATCGTCAACCGCATTTGCTCTTCGAGCTGGTTGTACGGGCCGTTGTAGAGGTCCGAAACGCGGGTGTGCACGCGGACGACCGTTTGCACCGCCGACAAGGAATACTCGCGGGGCACCGGTGAGTAGTCGACGAACGTCTTCGGGATCTCGACGTTTTCCGCAAATCCCGAAACCAGATCGATGTTCCGTTCGCCGTAGCGATTCACGCTCGACCGCAGCTCTTGGTGCTCCTCGATCGCCTTGCGGAACGACTCCGCCAGTTTCGGATTCTCTGCCAACAACGCGTCGAGGTCCTTGCGGGACAGCGTCAACAGCACGCAGGGGGTGATCGTGCGAATGGTCGCGTCGGAAACCATTTCGGCAGTCAGGTCGGCCTCGCCGAAAAATTCGCCTTCTGTCAGAAGCGCGATCCGCAGGTCGCTGCCGTGAATCCCCTTGCTAAGCACCTCCACCTGACCTTGCGCGATGATGAAAAACTTGCTCCGATCCTCGCCCTCGACCAGCAACTCGTTGCCGATCGCGACGCTTTCGGTGCGAAAGCAGCTCACCATTTTCTCCAAGATCACATCGGGCAACCCGGAGAACAGCGGCACCCGTCGCAACGCTTCCGCCGGAAACGAAGCTTGCCCGGCGACGACATCGACCGCGATCCGCTCGGCCTTCGCCAACTCCACTTTTGTCCGATTGACGCGGTAAGTGCCACCGTCTACCTGGACCCACGGCAGCAACTTCAGCAGGTACCGCGGCGTGATCGACATCATTTTCGGTGATGTCTTGGTGGTGGTCGCCAAGTTGCGGGCAACCGCGGTCGTAACGCTCCGCTGCAAAAGGCTATCGCTCATGGTTGGTCTCTCGAATTCTGGTTCACGACTCTTAGACAGGAGCTCTCTTCCTTGCTCCCGCAACGCGTGCAAAGCTTACGAAATCGTTAGCCTTTGCATCGCCCTCGTAAACTACCACCCTCCGGACGGGTTGTCCTCGCGCGGTCGGGACCGATCGCCGAAAATTTGACAGATTTTCACCACCCGAGAGCGAGTTGATCCGGCAACACCCGCTTCCGTGAAATACAGCGGCCAAAGCCGTGCCATATCACGGATCTGGCGGCTCTCGACTGGCGACAGGCGGGCCTCGCAGCGCTTGCAAAAATGAACCGCTACGTCCGGATCAATCGGTCTGAGTCACCCGCTTCAACAACCCGAAGAAACCCCGCTTGCGCTCACTGCTGATCTGCCAGTTCACCGGAACGCTTTGATACCCCTCATCAAATCCTTCGTCACGCATCCGGTAATCGAAGTAGCCCCAACCGGCGTATTCGTCGATCGCGGCAAGGAAATTGTTCGTCGGCTGATCGAAATCGAAGTGGTCGTCTTCGTTGAACAGGATCGGCATCGGCCGGTAACCTTCGACCGCGCGGGTTTGCCGCACCATCTCGGAGATCCGGGCCGGCTCCTTCACCCCGTTGCCGTGCAGCAACAGGAAATCGGACGACCGGACGACGTTCGGTTTCGGGATCGTCCCCCCACCATAGCTCGTGCTGACCAGCAACCGCCTGCCGTCCACGACCGTGTTCCGAACTCGGTCGATCAGCTCATGAACTCGGGCCGGTTGCAAGATCTCGTGGTCATAACGGACGTTGCACTCGTTGTTGACTTCGACCAACACGTTGCCGAACCCGCGATCGAGCAGCCACCGCGTTGCCGCGTCGGTCGCCGCGATCACGGCCGCTTCGTCCCGCAACCGCTCGTCTTGCCCGAAGTAAAAGTAGCCGACGATCACGACCATCCCCAACTCGTCGGCGCGGGTCAGCACCTGATCGAGGCGAGTGAGGTAATCGGGCCGCAGCTCGCCGGTTTCGGTGAATGCCGAGTTGTGCCAGGGTTGTTCCCGCGAATAACCCTGCGGGCTGCCGCCCTGCAGGTTGATGGTGATCCCCAGCAACCCGTGTTCGCGCCACACCGGCATCGCCGCGAGAAACTCGTTCACGTTGCGATTCGCATCCCACACGTCGGTGTCAGGATAAGCCCAGCGATCGCGAGTTTCGGGATTCAGGTCGTCGAAGGTGGCTTGGACCATGCGGCTGTTGAACAGCA
>RECD01000107.1 GCA_007694185.1 Planctomycetaceae bacterium | reverse complement strand
AGCCGATCGTGATCCGCGAAAGGGCGTGTCTTCCCTGCCCGTTTCGATCACGAGCACGAGCACCGTCGCTGCGCGACTGAGCACGAGCACGATTTTCTGACCGGACGGAGGGTCACCAGCACGATGTTTGGGCCGGACGGATTGCTATCTGCCACCGACGAGGATTTGGCCGACGATCAGCCAGATGCAGGTGAAGACGATGCCCAGGGTGGCATGGAGTGTGTCGACAGACATGGTGGGCCTCTCAAAGAAAGGGGGACCGGTGACAAAGTCGGCCGGATCCCTGGCCCATTCGAGACGCCTGGCGGGGTGGCCGGGGTCTCGTGGCGGGTAGTTCCTTCGGGAACTCCCTCGCTATCTTTTGTCGGCACCCGCAGGGAGAAAACCCCAGAGAAAATCGAAAGCCCCGAACAATCGGATTAAAGCTTGTCACCCACGTTCGGTTGAAACGATCGCGTGGACCCGGAGGGCTGGTGAGGCCAGCCCTTCGCGAATTGGGCCGCATCGGTGAGGTGCGCGATGCAAGCTCGCAAGGGTAAGCGTCCGATCGGTTCCGGCGCCGCGTTTCGGGCGGGTGCTCAGGGGTCCGTCAGGTTGGGGGCCCAAGTGGCGGGCCGCAACGGCGGGGTTTCGCCTGATTCGGGAAAGGTGGTCGGGACGATCTCCCGCAATTGGGCTGACAGCTCCGCGACAATCTCCGCATGCTCGGGACTGTCCGCCAGGTTGATCAGTTCACGCGGGTCGGCTTCGTGATCGTAAAGTTCCCGACCCCGGTTCCCTTCGTCCCATTCGGTGAACCGCCAACGGGGCGTCCGCAGGCTGTAGCCGAAAAAGCGTCCGCCGCCGCTGCCGGCATCGGGCGTGACCGTGGCGCGGGCCGGCCCACCTCCACGGGAAACTTGAGTCAACGCCCAACCGCGACCCACGTGATTCGGGTCGGTCAGCATCGGCACCAAGCTCTGGCCTTGCAGGTTGGTCGGCGCTTGGACGTCGCACAATTCGGCGAGCGTCGGGTAGAGATCGAGCAGCGTGACGGGCGTCTTGGCGACGGTGCCGGCTTGGGCTTGGCCGGGGGCGACGATCAGCAGCGGCACGCGGGCGCTCTCCTCGAACAGGCTCATTTTCTGCCACAAGCCGTGTTCGCCCATGTGATAGCCATGGTCGCTGGTGAAGACGATGATCGTGTTGTCGGCCAGCCCGAGTCGATCGAGGGCATCGACGACGACACCGACCTGCGTATCCATGAAGCTGATGCTGGCGTAATAGGCCTGCACGACTTCTCGCCGCAGCGGATCGGTCAGCTTGTCCTGTTCCCGCTTGTAGCTCCCCAGCGCCGCGGCCGGCAGGTCAGCTTGGTCGGCTTCGACTCCCGTGACCAGCGGCATCTCGTCGCGGGGGTAGTAGCCGAAGTAGGGGACTTCCGGTGCGACGTAGGGGGTGTGGGGACGGAAGAAGCCGACCGCGAGGAAGAACGGGCGATCGGCACGCGCGGCACAGCGTTCCAGCACCCACTCGGCGTCTTGGGCCATGATCCCGTCGGTATGGTACTCGTCCGATTTGGGCGACGCGTACCAACTGAGCGTCCCGCCGAATTGGCCGGGCGTCAGCGTCTTGATGAAGGGCTCTTCCTCGAGCCGGTCGACACCGGCCGGGTTCATTTCCATTTCCCACGAACCGGGATCGTCGTGTCCGTTCGTGCCGACTGACTTGGGGACGTTGTAGTGATACAGCTTGCCGATCCGGGCGGCGAAGTAGCCGGCTTGGCGGAAGGCCTGCGGCAGGCTGACGTGCGTCGGGATCGTCTGACGAAAGATCTGGGCGTTCGCCAGAATCCCGGTGCTGTTGGGGTACAGCCCGGTCAGCATCGAATTGCGACTGGGGCCACAGAGCGGAAAGTTGCAATAGGCGCGATCGAACAGCACGCCGCGGGCGGCCAGGCGATCGATGTTCGGCGTCTTGGCGCGGGGGTCGCCGTAGCAACCGAGGAAGTTATTCAGGTCGTCCGAAATGATGAACAAGACGTTGGGACGCGACTTGTCAGCCGCTGTCTCCTGCGCGTCGGACTGCGCGTCCGCCGTGGCGGTTCCGATCAGCACCACCAGGATCGTCAACACGAACCGCTGGAGCGGCCGGCCGATCGGCGATTGGCGGCGGGGCATGCCGAGCAAACGAAAGCAGGGTGTGAACATGAGTTCGCTCCGAAGACAAGGGATTTCCAACACGAAACCGAACCGACCGATGAGATTTTAACCGCGAGATCGAGGCCGGGAGAATGGGACGATTTGCACCGGAAGGCTCGGACGGATCGATTTGACATCGAAACCATCGTGATCGTGCTCAGTCGCGCAAGCGACGGTGCTCGTGCTCGTGATCGAAACGGGGGCGAAGATGACGGTGGACGGCATCGCCGGCGGAGATGATGCGGACATCGATTACGAGCACCGCTGCGCTGAGCACGAGTAGGATTAAGATTACGAGCAACGCTGAGCACGACTGGGACGCGGCAGTCGTTACCCTGCCAAGATCTCCTTTACAGGCGATTGCGGTTCGACTCCGGTCAGCCGTTGGTCTAACCCTTGGAAGGGGTAAGTGAAGCGTTCGTGGTCGATCCCTAAGCAGTGCAGGATGGTGGCGTTCACGTCGTTGACGTGTACCGGACGCTCGACGACGTTGTAGCTGAAGTCATCCGTTTCGCCGACGATTGTGCCGCCGCGGATGCCGCCACCGGAGAGCCACATCGGGAAGCAGAGCGGGTGGTGATCGCGGCCGTAATTTTCCCGTGACAGCCCGCCTTGGCAGTAAACCGTTCGACCGAACTCGCCGCCCCACACGATCAGGGTCGAATCGAGCAGCCCGCGTTGTTTCAGGTCTTGGATCAACGCCGCGCAAGGCTGGTCGACGTCACGGCATTGCAGCGGCAGGTCGCCGGCGATGTTGCCGTGTTGGTCCCAGCCGCGGTGCAGCAACTGGACGACACGGACGCCGCGTTCCACCAACCGCCGGGCGAGCAGCGTGCTGGCGGCGAACGACCCGGGCTTGTGAACGTCGGGGCCGTAGAGATTCAGCGTCTCCTCGGACTCGTCTGACCAATCGGTCAGATCGGGGACGCTGGTTTGCATCCGGAAGGCCATTTCGTACTGTGCGATCCGCGTTTGGATCTCGGGGTCGCCGAGTTGGTCGAACCGATGGCGGTTGAGCGTGGCGAGCGAATCGAGCATGGCGCGGCGGTCTTCGCGGGCGACCCCCGGCGGGTCGGGCAGGTACAGCACCGGATCGCCGCTGCTCCGCAGCGCCACGCCGTTGTACTTGGTCGACAGAAAGCCACAGCTCCACATCCGCGTGAACAGCGCTTGGGCGGCCGCCTTGGACGACCAACTGGGGGTCAAAGCGACGAAGGCCGGCAGGTCGTCGCTTTCGCAACCCAGCCCGTACGCCAACCAGCTCCCCAAGCTCGGTTTACCGGGAACTTCGCTGCCGGTCATCACGAAGGTGCAAGCCGGGTCATGGTTGATCGCGTTCGTATGAACCGACTTGATCAGCGCCAGGTCATCGACTCTTCCGGCCGTGAACGGCAACAATTCGCTGACCCACCGCCCGCATTCGCCGTGCTGCGCAAACGCGAACTTGCTCGGCGCGACCGGAAAGCGGCTTTGGCCGCTCGTCATCGTCGTGATCCGTTGGCCTTGGCGGATCGAATCGGGCAGGTCGGTGTCGTAAAGCTCCTGCAGCGCCGGCTTGTGATCCCAGGTATCGATCTGGGACGGCCCGCCGTTCATGTGCAGGTAGATGACGGCTTTGGCCTTGGGGGCGAAGTGCGGCAAACCGGGGAGCGGCGGGTTCATCCGCGGCGACGCGGAAGCGTCCGCGGTCGCTTCGGCGCCGCGTGCGGTCGTCATCGGCAGGCCGGCTTTCGCGGCCATCGCCGCCATGGCGATCGAGCCCATTCGTAGGCCTGAGCCGGCAAAAAATTGCCGGCGTGACAACATCAGGTCGTATTCCAGTCGGGGGTCCATCGATTTCATTCCCATTCGTGACGGTGTAGTCGGAGCGGATCGGCCGGGCGAGCGGGTTCGCTCAGTTTCGCGTGATCGCTTCGTCGAGATTCAGGATCGCGTTGGCGGTCAGTGTGTAGGCGGCCAATTCGACCGGGTCGATCGCCGTATTCGTTTCCCGTTGGCCGACTTCGACCAGCGCCCGTGCGGCCTCGGGATCCGATTGGTAACGCTCGGCATAATGCCGCTGCAACGACGCCAATTCACGCCGTTCGAGTTCGTCGGGATAGCGGGCCATCACCAGGCGAAACATCCGGTCGATCCGTTCGGCCGGCGGGCCGACGACGTCGCGCAACGTCCGCTCCGCCAACACCCGCGCCGCTTCGACGTGCTGGGTGTCGTTCATCAGTTGCAGTGCTTGCAGCGGCGTGTTGCTGCGTGGCCGCCGCGTGCAAAATAGCTCGCGGTTGGGCGCGTCGAAGTTGCTCATGAAGGGGGGCGGCGCGGTGCGTTTGATGAACCCGTAGAGGCTGCGGCGGTAGATCGTCGCCCCTTGGTCTCGCAGGTAATACCGCGTGTTGCTGTTCGCATAACCGACCGGTTCCCAAATGTTCGGTGGCTGGTAGGTCAGGAACCCCGGCCCGCCCATTTGGTCGTTCAGCAAGCCGCTGGAGGCCAACGTCAGGTCGCGGATCTGTTCGGCATCGAGCCGCAGACGCGGGCCACGGGCAAGCAAGCGGTTTTCGGGATCGACCTGCAAACCTTCGAAGTCGCAGCAGGCGGATTGCCGGAACGCCGCGGTCGTGACGAGTTGGCGGATCAGTTGTCGGACGTCCCAGCCGGAGGCGACGAAATCGTGGGTCAGCCGATCGAGCAATTCGGGGTGAGAGGGATAAGCCCCTTGGGTGCCGAAGTCGTCGGCGGTTTCGACCAAACCGAACCCGAAAATTTGCTGCCAGAAGCGGTTGACCGTGACTCGTGCCGTCAACGGGTTGTCGTCTCGGACGAGCCACTGGGCCAGATCGAGCCGGGTGGGGCGGTCGCGGTCGGAGGGGACGATCAGCGGCGGCAAGCAATCGGGCGTCGCCGGTTCGACCGGATCGGTCGGCGCGTCGTATTGGCCGCGGGCCATCACGTGTGCCTGGCGCGGTTGTGGCAATTCCCCATAGACCATCGTCCCGGGGATCGAGTCGTTCAGCGCTTCGAGTTCGACGGAGGCTCGCAAGCGATCGGCACGGGGACGAGCGATCTCGGCCGGGACGTCGCGGGCGACGTGAGTCAAAAACGCGGCCCGGATCTGATTCGCCATCGCATCGTCCCAAGGGTGGACGGGTGCCGGCTTTTCCGGTGTCGATGTCGGCTCGGCGGCAGGTTCTTCGTTAGCCGGTTTGTCATCGGAAGCTTCGGCCTCGTCGTCTGCTGATTTCTCAGCAGCCTTTTCGGGAGGCGACTTCAGCGCCAGAGCGACCGGTCGTGGGATGACCGGCAAGTCTTTCCCTTTGGCCTGGTTGGCCCACGCTAACCAGGACGCACGCGGGTCGTTTTCGGCCGCGGCCGATCCGCGAACGGCTAAGGCGTCCCACATCACGACGCCACCGAACTGGGCCATGACGAACGAGTCGACGGTGGTGCCTGGGGCGAGGTTCAGAGCATCGGTGGGGACTCGCAGCAACGTCCACTCGCCGGGCGTCGGCAGGTCAGCGACTCGTACGTTGTTCGCGTCGTCGAAGCCGCCTCGGTTCAGCCGGGTGACGTCACCCCAACCGTAGCGACGTTTGCCGGCGCTCGTATTCAGTTCCAACAACAAGGCGTCGGGCGGGTGCAACCGATCGACCTGGACCCAAACCTCAAGCTCGCCGGCTTGCGGGATCACTCGCGGCACCAAACCGCCGTTGAAGGTCTGTTCGTGAAAATCGCCATACGACATCCGCAACGCCCGTCGGCCGACTGGCGGGGCGACGTCGTCTCCGGTGACCCAGCGTTCCGCGTTTCGCGACGTGTTCGTTTGGCTTCCGCCGAGCGGTCGCAGGTCGTCCAGCCAGATATCCCAAATCGGTTCGGCGGGTTCGGAATCGCCCGCAGGCCCGTTCGTCAGGTTGACCGAAGCCAGCCTGCCATCGGCGGTCCAGCCGTCGTGGTCGGCCGCCAGTGCGTCAGCCGCCTGCTGCAAACGTTGTTCGGCCGCCGAGATCAGGCTGCGTAAGCGATCGAGTTCCGCCTGTTGTTCGGGCGTCGCCAATTTTAGAAACGGCGGCGTGTCTTCGCGATTTCCGTCCATCGCCGGATCGGCGGCGCTGTAGAAGAACGCGTAGAACTCGTAGAACTCGCGCATCGAAATCGGGTCGTACTTATGGTCGTGACAGACGGCGCATCCGCCTGTCAGCCCGAGCCAAGTTTGCATCGTGGTGCTGGCCCGATCGACCGCGTAGCGATAGAGGAACTCTTCGTTGATCGATCCCCCTTCGCTGGTCGTGACGTTGCAGCGGTTGAAGCCGGTCGCGACGAGTTGCGATTGGGTCGGTTCGGGCAGCAGGTCGCCGGCCAACTGTTCGATCGTGAAGTCACGAAACGACTGATTCCGGTTGAACGAATCGACCACCCAATCTCGGTACGGCCAGATCTGGCGGACGTTGTCCAAGTGCAAGCCGTGGGTATCGCCGTAGCGGGCGATGTCGAGCCAGTGCCGGGCCATTTCCTCGCCATGGTGGGGCGATTCGAAAAACCGCTCGACCATCCGCGAGTAGGCATCGGGCGAGTTGTCGGCGAGGAAGGTATCGATTTCGTCGAGCGTCGGCGGCAAGCCGGTCAGCGTCATCGAGACGCGGCGGATCAGCGTCTCGCGATCGGCTTCGGGTTGAGGCTGCAAGCCGGCAGCGGTGATCTTGGCCAGTAAGAATCGGTCGATTGGCGAATCCCAACCGGTCGCCGGGGAGCCGTCCGCCAGCACCGCGTCGGGGCTGAGCGCGGGCGGTTCGGCCGGTTGCACCGGTTCGAGTGCCCAGTGGCCTTCGTACTTGGCCCCTTGGGTGATCCAGCGGCGGATCAATTCCTTTTCGGCGTCCGTCAATTGCCGGGCTTCGTCCGGCGGCGGCATCACGTGGTCGGGATCGGTCGAACTGATCCGTTCCCAAAGCGGATTCGATTCGGGGTCGCTGTCGCTGAGCCAAGCGGCGGCCGAATCAGGGTCGTCGAGCCTGAAGTCAGCCTGTCGAGTCGCTTCGTCCGCCCCGTGGCAGCGGAAGCAGGCGTTGCTCAGCAGCGGTCGGATGTCGCGATTGAAAGCGACTTCCGCAGCGCTATCGCCCGCACCGTCACTCGCTTGGGTGGCGCTCTCAACTTCGTCCGCCGAGGCGGGTAGGCCGAAGCTGACGAGCGTCAGTCCGAACAGGAGCGTGGCGAGCCGGCGCGACCGCGACAACCGTTGGAATCGCTCGCCAGTCGATGACGCTGGAGAAAAAAAGAGAGCGGAGGGAGGCATGGCAACGGCGGGAGAAAGCGGAGGGGCCGAAAACGATCGCCGATGACGGCGGCGAGATTCCTACCGGAACATTGTATCACGCCAACGTGCCGCAAGGGGTTTTTGGTTGGCGTTCGCAAGCCCGCTTTACCCCGTGCGACGCGTCATTCTCCGCTGCCGCCGCCGACACGGCGAACGGCATTAACCACCCAACCGGATAAGTCCACTTGGGTGAGCTTGCAAAACTTGCGTCGAAGCCTCCATCAGCGGCTATTGAAGCGGCGGTTGGGGGCAGCTAGCATCGACGCCAGCAATGCTGTCATTCCGGCCGGTTCCCGTTTTTTCGTGCGGGCACGCCGTCGTCCTTTCACACCCGACCCGTGAGATCCATGCCATGGCTGATGAAGACGCCGCGCCGACGCCGCCCCCGGAACGACCGGTCACAGTGGATACTCCCGCGCCCGCGCCGGCGACCGAAACCAGTCGCGAGGGTGCCTACCGGCCAGCTCACGGCGGCGAGCAGGCGGAGCAGCCTGCTGGTGGTTCGACCGCACCGCCGTTGGACGGAGGCGGACTCAACGCCGGGAAGCTCGCGATCGGCTTGGTCGTCGCGGTGTTGATCGGTTGGGGCGTGAACATTTTGCTGCCGCCGATTTTCGAAGTCCCGCCCGAATTGCTCGACGTTCAATTGGGCAGCCCTCCGGAGGCTCAGGAGGCGTTGGATGTCGCGCAAGCCGGGGTCAACTTGCGCAATGGTGTGATCTATTTCGGCATTCTGGGATTGGCCCTAGGCATCGTCCCGATCGTGTTGGGCATCACGCAGTCGGCCGGCAAAGCGATCGGGCTCGGCCTAGGCAGCGGGCTGGTCGGCGGTTTGCTCGCTTACTTGGCCGCGTCGCAAGCTCGCGCGGTGATCGCCACCGGGACGGTCTTCCCGCTGGTCGGGAACCTCCATGAGAGCATGGGTGGTGACATCGTAGTCCACGCGTTGGCCGGGATTTTCGTCAGCTTGCCGGTCTTTGTCGGGGTGTTGGTGTTTGGCGGTCAGAATGCGGGGCAAAAAGCGATCTCCGCGCCGCTTGCCGGTCTGCTCGCCGGGCTGCTGTTCCCGATCCTCGCGACTTTCGTGTTGCCGACCGAGAAATCGGAACAGTTCCCGATCCGTCACCCTGGGATGCTGGCGTTGTGGTTGATCACGCTCGCCGTGTTCGTATTGGTCTTCACCGCCACGACCGGCGATCGCAAGTCCAAGGGTGCCAAAGCCACCCCCACGAGCTGACGGGACCACGAACTGACGGGTTGGCTGACGTGCTGACGCCGTCAACTCCCGGATCAGAGCACCCCTTTGGTGCTCGGGATGCCCGTCATCCGCGGATCGGGTTCGGCCGCCATGCGGATGGCGCGAGCCGTCGCCTTGAAGACGGCTTCGGCGATGTGGTGGCCGTTGCGACCGTGATGCAGCACGACGTGCAGGTTGCAGCGGGCGTTGGCGGCAAACGACTGCCAAAAGTGCTCGACCAGTTCGCTATCGAAGCTGCCGATCTTTTCCGCCGCGATCGGGGCGTGATATTCGAACGCGTATCGGCCTCCCAAATCGACGGCGGCGGTCACCAGGCACTCGTCCATCGGCAGCGTGAAGTGGCCGTACCGCCGGATGCCGGCTCGGTCGGCCAAAGCTTGGTCGACGGCTTGGCCGAGTGCGATGCCGATGTCTTCGGCGGTGTGGTGTTGGTCGACATGCAGGTCGCCTTGGGCTTCGACATCCAAATCGACTGCGGCGTGTTTGGCTAGCAGGTCGAGCATGTGGTCGAGGAAGCCGATGCCGCTGTTCCGCTGGCCCTGGCCGTTGCCGTCGAGGGTGAGTCGGAGCCGGATGTCGGTTTCTTGCGTTTTCCGTTCGATCGTCGCGGTACGGTTCATGGTCGGTCGAGCCATTTTTCCAACAGGTCGAGGCAGGCGTCGACTTGGGCATCGGTACCGACCGAAATCCGAAGTCCGTCGCCGTAGCGGGGGTATTCCATGAAGCGGATCAAGTATCCGCCGGCCTTGCATGCTTCGTACATCGACCGATGATCGCCGCGCGGATGACGGCACCAGACGAAATTGGCGGAAGACGGCGTGACGTCAAACCCCAATCGGGTCAACCGGAGGCTCATCCGTTCTCGCGTCGCGATCAGCGTGGCGCGAGTATCCGCAAGCCAATCGACGCTGCGGATCGCGGCGGTCGCGGCGGCGATCGCGATCGAGTCACAGTTGTAGCTGTCCTTGATCTTGGCCAACTCGGCGATCACGTGCGGCTGGGCGACGAGGTAACCGAACCGCAAACCGGCGAGCCCATACGATTTGCTGAGGGTTCTCGTCACGAGAATCCGTTCGTTGCGGCGAACCAGATCGAGGCAATTCGTTTCCGCGAAATCGACGTAAGCCTCGTCGACCACCAACGGGCAATCGAGCCCGGCGGCCATCGTCTCGATCACACTCGGGTCGATCATCGTCCCGCTGGGGCTGTTCGGGTTGGGCAGCAGCACCAACCGCAACGATTCGTCACCCTGCCAGAACTCGGGCGGCAGCGACCAGTCCGGCAAGAACGGGACCTCTTCCCAAACCGCACCTTGGATGTCGGCGAGTGTCCGATAGAGGATGTAGCTGGGGTGCGGCAGCCGCAATCGTTGGCCTTCGCCCACCATCGCACGGACCAGGATGGTCAGCAATTCGTCGCTGCCGTTGCCGGCCAGGATCCACTCCGGCCCTGGCAGCCCCAAGACTTCCGCCGCGGCGATGCGGAAGGGCTGAGCCATCGGGTTGGGGTAGCGATTGAGCGGGCCGGAGGCGGCTTGCACGATCGCCTGGACCGCTTCCGGCGGCGGCGGAAAGGGATTTTCGTTCGTGTTCAGCTTGATCAGTTCGCCCCCGCTCGGCTGCTCGCCGGGCGTGTAAGCCTTCATCCGCGCCAGTTCGGGACGAAAGGGAGATCGGGCGGTCGGGACGGGCATGGTGGTCAGTCGGCTGCGGGAAGGTGGTGATCGGTGTGGCGCGTCGGGTGACCCGGTTTCGCCGTTGGGCTGGTTCGCAGTTGAGTTGGTTCACAGTTGGGCCGGGCTGTTGCGCGAGCCCGGATTGACAGCGACGCGGGAACTTCGGTCAGGATCGCCGGATCGAGACGCTGCGGGCGTGGGCCGTCAGCCCTTCTTGGATCGCGAGTCGTTCGACGTCGGGCGCGACCCGTTCCAACCCTTCGGGCGTGAACCGCGTGACGCTGCCGCTCCGCAAGAAGCTGTTGCACGACAGCCCGGCGGCCCAGGTGCAGGTGCCTCCGGTCGGCAACACGTGGCTGGGGCCGGCCGCGTAATCACCCAGGGCGACTGGCGTGTGATGCCCCAAGAATGCCGCGCCGCTGTTGCGGATCTTGGCGATCAGCGATTCGGGGTCGGCGGTTTGGATGTGCAGGTGTTCGGGGGCGAAGCGATCGGTCCACAGGCAAGCTTGGTCGGCGTCGCGGACGAGCACCAGCGCGCCGAAATCGCGGAGGCTGTCGCGAGTCAATTCGCTCCGCTGCAATTCCGCCAATTGACGAGTCACTTCGTCGGCGACTTGATCGATCAGTTCCGGGCACCAAGTGATCAGGATCGCCGAGCCGGGCGAGTGCTCGGCTTGGGCCAACAGATCGGCGGCGACGAATTCGGGCCGCGCGGTCTCGTCGGCGATCACGATCACTTCGCTCGGGCCGGCGAAGGAATCGATGTCGACCAGGCCAAAAACCTGCTTCTTGGCGAGTGCGACGAATAGGTTGCCGGGGCCGACGATCTTGTCGACCGCCGGGATCGCGTCGCAACCGTAGGCCAGCGCCGCGACGGCTTGCGCGCCGCCGACGCGGTAGACTTCGCGGACCCCGAGTTCGTGGCAGGTCGCCAGCATCACGTCGTTGTAGGCGCCGAAGGGGGTCGGTGGCGCGACGACGGCGATCTCGTCGACCCCCGCGACCTGAGCCGGGACGACGGTCATCAGCACGGTGGAAGGGTAAGCCGCGGCACCGCCGGGAACGCAGACGCCGACTCGACGCAGCGGCAGGTAACGCTGGGTCAACGTGACGCCGGGGCCACCCGGAACGGTGACATCCTGATGCAGGATCGCTTGCTGGAAACGGGTTACCGAATCACGGATGCGGCGGATCGAATCGAGCAATTCGGCGTCGATCCGGGCATGGGCTGCTGCCAAGTCACTTGCGGGGACGCGTAAGGTCTCGGGCGTCAGCTCGACACCGTCGAGCGCCCGCGTGTAGCGCAAGACCGCGTCGGTTCCCTGTTGGCGGACGTCGTCGCAGATCCGATCGACCACGGCGGTCGGCGCCAGCGCTTCGCCGAAAACGCGGATCGTCAGATCGCGGCCGCGAGGGGAGACGACGTCGCCGCGTGGGCTCAGTTTTTCCCGCAATCGGGCCAACAGGTCGGACCCACCCCCGTTGGCACCCGTTTCGGGTTCACGGGCGTCGACGCGGAGGATCGAATCGGCGGGATCGGTGGTTGAAATCATGGCCGGTCAGCGGAAGATGATAGGAGCGGTTGCGGGGATGCCGGAGATCATCCGCCACCCAGTATCCGCCGTTTTCAATTTCCGCCAACCCACTTTCCCATTAGTTTAATCGCCATGATCGATCTGCGGAGCGACACCGTCACCCGCCCGACCGCCGCGATGCGAAAGTTCATCGCCGAAGCGGAAGTGGGCGACGACATGATCGATGTCGACCCGACGGTCGAGCGGTTAGAAAAGTTGACCGCCGAATTGTTGGGGAAGGAAGCTGCGATCTTCATGCCGAGCGGTTCGATGACGAACCAGATCGCGATCCGGCTGCACTGCGACCGGGGCTGCGAATTCATCTGCGATTCGAACTCGCACGTCTACAATTACGAACAGGCGGCGTTCGCGCAGTTGTCGGGGATCGTCGCCCGGACCGTCGACAGCCGGCACGGGGTGATCGAACCGGAGCAGATGGACGGCTTGATCCGGCCGATCAATTTGCATTTCGTCCGCACGCGGCTGGTCTGTTTGGAGAACACCCACAACCGCGCCGGCGGCCGGATTTTTCCTCAAGACAAGGTCGAGCGGATTTGCCGCTGGGCGCACGAAAACGGTTTGCGAACGCATGTCGATGGGGCGAGGCTGTGGAACGCGGCCGCCGCGACGGGCAAGTCGGTCGCCGAGTTGTCCGAGCCGTTCGATTCGGTCAGCGTCTGTTACAGCAAGGGGCTCGGCGCCCCGGTCGGCTCCGGTTTAGCGGGCACCCGCGAGTTCATCGCCGAGGCGCGGCGGGCGCGTAAGCTGTTCGGCGGGGCGATGCGTCAGGCCGGGATGATCGCGGCCGGAGCGTTGTATGCGCTATTGCACCATCGTGAACGGCTGGTTGAGGACCACGAGCATGCCCGACGGATCGGCGACACGGTCGCCCGGTGCGAACCGTTGTCGGTGATCGGCGGCGAGGTCGAAACGAACATCGTGGCGGTCGCGGTCGACCCGAGTTGGGGAACCGCGGCGCAATTCGCCGATTCTTTGCGGGGCGGCGGCGTCGACAGTTTCGTCATCGGCCCCCAATCGATCCGGCTGGTCACGCACCTCGATTTGTCGAGCGGCCGGATTGACGAGGCTTGCGAAATCATCCGCCGGGTCGCCGACGGGGTTCCTCGCGCGAGCGGTTCGGCAACACAGGGGGGTTATGGCACGGCGACCCTTCCGCCCGCGGTCGCGTCGAGTTGATCGCGCCGGCCCGAGGGTTCGAACATTGGGAATTACCCCCAGACGAACCGATCCCGCAAGTGCCGCCTGGGGCTGGTCCGCCATCGAGTCCGGTCGATCGGGTTCGTGATCCCGATTCGCCCTCCGTTGCCCGGCTGGCGGCGCTGGCCGCCGCGATCCTGTTGGTCGCGATCGCGGCCCGCCTGCCGGTGATCGGCGAAAGTTTTTGGGTCGATGAGCTCCATTCCGCCTGGTCGGTTTGGGGAGAATTGAGCGAAGTGCGAGCGCGGGCGGCGATGGGGAATCAGACGCCGATCGCCTATTGGGGATTTTGGTTTTGGCGGCAACTGGTCGGCGATGGTGAGGCGGCGTTGCGGATGAGCAGCGTGCTGTTGTCGTCAGCGGCTGCGGCGATCGTCGCTGTCGGCGTTGCCCGCTGCGGGCGAACGGTCCTTGGCGGCGCCGTCGCGGGGCTGATGCTCGCCATGGAAGCGAACGCGATCTTTTTTGGGACTGAGTTCCGAGCCTACTCGGCCATTCTGCCGCTGGCGGCGATTGTCTGCTGGTGTTGGGTCGGTTCGCGTCAGGTGGCGGGCCGGCTTGCGACGGGTCATTCGCGGCTTACCGGTGGGATGTTCGTCACCGTTTTTTTGGCGGCATTCATCCAGCCGATGTCGCTGGGGGTATTGGTCTGGCCGCTGGTCGATTGGTGCTGGAGGCAACGGGATAGCTGGCGGTCACGTCGCGTTCGACCAGCCGGCCGGACCGCGGCGGCGACCGTCGCGGTGGTCGCGGTGGTCGTCGCGGTGGCGGCTTGGTTGTTTTGGGAATTTGCCGGTCGCGTCTGGTGGGAAGCCTGGCGGAACCGGGAGCAATGGAAGGGGTTCGGCTCGGCCCATTCGCCGTGGCAATGGTTCACCGTATGGCCGTGGACCTGGATGTTGGTCCTGCCCGTCGGGTTGGCCTGGTTAGCGGAACGGGTCGCCGGTCGAACGGGCGAAGCGGAAATTTGCGGCGTGCAGAAATGGGGCCCGCCGGCGGCGGTCGCACTCGGTGCGACGCTGCTGTTTTGGTTCGTCTCGGCGACCGGGATCGCCGCCGTCTTTCACCGTCGCTACCTGATCGCCGTGTTGCCGTTGATCGCCTGGTCGGGCGGGGCGGCTGTCGGTCATGCTTCGCGGGTCTTGGCGAGTCTCGGACGTGACGGGCGCGAGGAACCGGGGGGCGGCACTTTGCTAGGGCGGGATCGCGAGTTTTGGTTGATCGCGCTTCTGTTGGTCGCAGGGGTGTTGGCGATCCGACCACTTTTCTTTTCCGGCTCAGCAATCTTTTCCGGGCCGGGGGCTGGCGCCGGAGCGGAGCCGTTTCGCAGTTCTGGGTCACCGATGCGGTTGCGGGGCGAGGATTGGCGGGGTGCGGTCCGTTGGGTAAGCGAGCGTCGGTCTGAAGGCGACCGGGTTTGGCTGTCGCCCGGGTTGATCGAAGCCGAACGGTTGTCGGCCTCGGGCCAACCGGCCGACTGGGAGTACTTGGCCTATCCGCTCAGCGGCCCCTATTTGCTGGAACCGGTCGAAGTCATTTCGTTGCGGCGTGAACGCGTAGCCGAATTACCGACACCGCCGCTCGGCCCGGGACAAGCCTGGTTTGCCGTGCTCCGGACTTCGTCCGGTTCGGCGCTGCGGTGGGCAGATGAACTTGTGCGGCGCTACGAGGGGCGTGTCGTTTACGAGTCGCAATCATTCGGCGGCGTGCAAGCGATCCGGTTTGAAACCGTGACGGTTGCCGGCACGTGATGCTTAATAGGGGGGCGATTTGTCCGGACCTTCCCGCCGACGCCGGGTAACCGTGGGGAGTGGCGTGTGCCGGTGCGGTTGGCCGGCGACTTCGGCAACGGTTACCATGGCTCGACGTTTCGGTCCCGAACGATTTTTTTTGGGTTCACCAAACATGTTGCGGCTCACCACCACGCTCGCTTGTCTGTTCGGTTCGATCGCGCTCGGTCTTACGGCCGGCAGCCCCGTCGCGACCAGCTTGGGGGCGGAGGCCAACGGTTTGTCGGATGAGGCATCTGCTTCGACAACGACGGGCGGTGACCCGGCGAAAGGTTTCGAACGATTGACTCGGCAGCCCTTCCTGCCGCCTGATTTCGAAGAGGAAGTCTTCGACAACGTTTGGCGGGTCTGGCCGGAGGCGCTGCGAAGCCAAGCCGAAGCGGCTGATCCGGCCGAGCGGCGTCGAATGGCGTTCCGGCGTTATGGATTGACGCCACTGGAAGCCACGCCTGCGGAAGGCACGCCCGCGGAAGGTACGCCGCCGGAAGCGGGTCCGGCCGGGGAAACGACTGAATCGCAGCCTGACGACCCTTTGCAATACGTCGTCACCACCCACGGCGACGACGCCCGCAAGTGGACGATGAACTGCTTCTCCTGTCACGGCGGGACCGTCTATGGCAAACCTCATCCCGGCGCGCCGAATAACCGGTTCGCGTTGCAGACGCTGACGGAAGAATTGCGGGCGACGAAGTTGAAGCTCCGCAAGCCGCTATCGCGAATGGACTTTGGCGCGCTCGTCATCCCGCTCGGCACGACTCATGGAACGACGAACGCGGTGATCTTCGGCATCGGGTTGATGGCGCGACGCGACACCGATCTGAACGTGATCAATGAGATGCCTGCGTCGCTGGACCATCACGACATGGACGCGCCACCGTGGTGGCATTTTTACAAGCGGCCTTATCTTTACATCGACGGCTTCGCCGAGCGTGGGCATCGCGGGCTGATGCAGTTCACGCTCGTTCCCGAGAACGGCCCCGAGTTCTATCGGGAACACGAAAACGACTTCAAGGACATCTACGCCTACCTGATGTCGCTGCGACCGCCCGCCTACCCCGGGGCGATCAACCGACCGTTAGCCGCGCAAGGCGAAACGGTCTTCCGGGCGAACTGCGCGTCCTGTCACGGGACTTACGGAACGGACGGCGTTTATCCGAACGTGACGGTGCCGATCGACGAGATCGGCACTGATCCGGTGCGGTACTCTGCCTTGCCCGCGGCGGGTCGAAAGAAATATGCCGAAAGTTGGTTCGCGATCGACGACGCGGGGGAACGTCAACAGACGGTCCTCGATCCGGCCGGGTACGTCGCGCCGCCGTTGGACGGTGTCTGGGCCAGTGCCCCTTACTTTCACAACGGCAGCGTCCCGACGTTGTGGCACGTGCTGAACCCGAACGAGCGGCCGGTGGTTTGGCGACGCACCGCCGATGCGCTCGACGAACAGCGGGTCGGTTTGACGTTTGAGGAAGTCGAGCGAGTGCCGTTGACCGAACGGGATATCGCGGCGAGACGCGAATACTTTGACACCCGTCGAAAAGGAAAAAGCGCCGCGGGGCATGATTACCCCGATGCGTTAACCGAAGCGGAAAAGCGGGCTGTTTTGGAATACCTCAAGACGCTCTGAGTTAGGATCATGCGGCAAAAAGTGTCCGGAACCTTTTGTGGCAAGCACCCGAAGGGCGAGTTCCTCGCAAAAGGTCCCGGACACTTTTTTACCGCTCATTGCTTACCCGGCAGGCTCCGCCTTTCGTGAACGTCACCGGCGGGGAGTGAAGGCAACTTTGAGATAGCTCACCCGCGGCCCGGCAAAAGGGCGTTGACCTGTTTATCGGTCGGGGCCGAATGAGATCCGACTCGGTAACTCGGCGTGTCAGCCTGGCGGCGTTTGCAAAACCACAACCGGTGGTACTGGTGTTTCTTGGAATCGGGTCGGCACCGCCGGTTTCATGTCTCGTCGCTTGAGAACTTTCTGCTTGTCTGGTTTCCAGAATGTTTTCGCCAGTTTGCCAAGTGTCCAACCGGGCGGGGGCTCTCTGCACGGCTGATTCTCGCATTCCTTTCGGTTTGGGGGGGCGGCGGCGAATGATGGCAAGCGTTCCGACGATTGTTTTCCAGCTGGCGCCGAGCAAACGCGAGATTATCGTGTGACGATTGCACGGGTTGCTCAACCGTCGCGACCGACTGTCGGATACGAAAAGGTTGGCGGTCGCTGGTGATCCGGCCCGTGCGGCAGTTACCCGACATTTGTTTGGGAACTAACCTTCATCCCACTTCGATCACTCCCCTTGTCCTCCATCGGAATCTGAACCCATGAAAACTTGTGTCCCAAGGTCGTTGCTAGCCGGCTTGATGCTGGCCCTCACCTCAGTCGGGTTCGCCGACCGTGCGCCGGCTGCTGAGTCGGAAGACGCGTTGATCGACGCGGTCGCGGCGGTGGAGGAAGCGTTCACGAAGGCGTTCAACGCAGCGCAGCCGGAGGCGTTGTTGGAGCTGTTCGCTCCCGAAGCCGAACTGATCACGGAAGTGGGCAACCTGTACCGTGGCAGAGAGGAATTGAAATCGGCGTTCACGCGGTTCTTTGAAGAGTTTCCTGGCACGAAGGTCGGGTTGGACATCGAGTCGATCCGACCTTTGGGTGCGAACTTGGCGATCGAAGAGGGGACGCGTTTTTTGGGAACGGAAGATGAAATTCTCGCCCGTGTCCGCTACGTCGCGATCCTGACTAAGCAAGACGACAAGTGGTTGCTGTCATCGATTCGCGAGTTCGATGACACGCCGGCCCCGACCGTGACGGGGCGACTCGAGCCGCTCGCATGGATGGTCGGCGACTGGGTCAGCGAATCACCGGAGCTGACGGTCAAAATCGAGTACCGCTGGGCCGACGAGGAAAGTTTTCTGATCGGCAAGTTCGTCGCGACTGCCGGCGACGAGGTGGTCATGAAGAGCGAGCAGCGGATCGGCTGGGACGCGACGACCAACAAGGTTCGGTCTTGGATGTTCGATGCGGACGGCGGGTTCGCGCAAGGGTATTGGACGCCGCTCGAAGAAGGCTGGGTGATCAAGTCGCAAGCGACCAGTCCGGACGGGACGATCGGGTTCGCGACGGTGACGATCAGCGAAGTCGACGAGAACCATTTCCGCATGGTCGGCTCCGACCGGATCGTCGGCGACGATCGGTTGGAGGATTTCGAATTGGTCGTCACCAAGGCGCCTCCGACTCCAGCCGAAAGAGCCCAGACGTCCTTCGTACCAGGGGGTGTTGACTCGAAGGCGACAACGGCGGCACCGGCGGCACCCGCTTCACCGACCGCCCAGCCGGTTTCGACGCCTGCCAGCCCCCCGAAACAATAATTTTCAAGGAAACGAATGATGAAGATGAAATCCATGTTGAGGAGCCTGGCGGGGGTGCTAGCGCTCACGTTCGGTCTCGGATCAATGATCGAAGAGACGGCGGTTGCGCAATTGGGCGGCTTGCAGGGAGGCGGCGCCAGGCGGCCATCCGGCGGCAATGTCGGTGGCGGCAACCGAGGTGGCGGCAATGTCGGTGGCGGCAACCGAGGTGGCGTTTCGCGCCCCAGCGGCGGTGCTCGCCCTTCCGGTGGCGGGTCACGCCCTAGCATGTCGAATTTGCCCAGCGGTGGCGGCCGACCCACGGGTGCAGGCCGACCTTCGACCGGCGGCCAGCTGCCAACCGGCGGGCGTCCGTCGGGTGCCGGCCAGGCCTCGGGCGGTCGGCCTTCGGGCGTAGGGCGGCCGACTCCGCTATCGACGCAACCATTCAGTGGCGGTTCGTCGCTGCCCTCTTTGAGCGGCGCCTCTCGGCCCAGCGGAGCTGTCGGACGCCCATCGCCTGGCGGCGGACGTCCTTCGCCTTCCATCGACCGGCCATCGCCCGGTTCGGTCACACGGCCGTCGCCCGGTGGTGAACGACCCGGCACCGGGATCGGCAGGCCGTCGCCGGGCGGCGGGATCGATGCGGGGTCGTTGACCCGGCCCTCGGTCCGTCCGACCGGGCCGCTCGTACCCACCACACGTCCCACTTTGCCTTCGGGAGGCACGGGACGCCCGGACCGACCGAGTCTCGGTGGGAGTGATCGACCGGATCGACCGAGTCTCGGTGGACGGCCTTCGCCTGGCGACGTCACTCGGCCTGGAACGGGCGGCACCCGTCCGACACTGCCGGAGCGTCCGAGTATCGGATCGAGGCCGCTGCCGGGGGTTCCTCCCACCGGTGGCGATCGTCCTTCGATCGGCGGTCGACCCGGCTCGCGTCCTGAAGGGGGCGATCGTCCTTCGATCGGCGGTCGACCCGGCTCGCGTCCTGAAGGGGGCGATCGTCCTTCGATCGGCGGTCGACCCGGCTCGCGTCCTGAAGGGGGCGATCGTCCTTCGATCGGCGGTCGACCCGGCTCGCGTCCTGAAGGGGGCGATCGTCCTTCGATCGGCGGTCGACCCGGCTCGCGTCCTGACTACGACCGACCAGGCCGTCCCGGCTATGATCGCCCGGGCCGTCCTGATTTCGATCGGCCTGGGCGACCGGAATACGACCGGCCTTGGCGTCCTGACGACCGCCCGATCATCGGCGGCGTCAATCGGCCTGGCCGTCCCGATTACCGTCCGGATCGTCCGATCATCGGGGGCGGCAACAACCTCAATATCAATAACATCAACAACATCAACAACATCAATTTCAACCGACCCGGTTGGGGTTGGAACTCGGGCTGGGGCAATAACCTCGGCTGGGGGAACGTGGGCTGGGGATACAACCCGGGTTGGGGTTGGAACACGGGTTGGGGCTCGCCGGTCTGGGGGCATCACAACAATTGGTACCATGGCAATTGGAATGCCGGTTGGAACCCGTGGTATCGGCCTTCGTCCAGTTTCTGGGTCGGCTGGGGCTTGGGATCCTTCGCGACCTACTCCACGGCCAACTTTTTCAACCCTTACTACGTTCCTTCGACCACGGCGGTCTTCAGCTACGCTCAACCGGTCGTGATCCAGGAAGTCGTGCGGGTCGAGACGCGAGAAGTGCCCGTCGAGGCTAGCGTTGCCGCCCCGCCGGAACCGGATCGCCAAGGGCTCGACGCTTTCAACGAAGGCTTGGAGGCTTTCCGAGTCGGGCAATATCCTCAGGCGATGAGCAAGTTCGATTTCGCGCTCGCCAAGTTGCCGGGAGATCCGGTGATTCATGAGATGCGTGCGTTGACTTACTTCGCGTTGGGCCAGTTCCGCGAATCGGCAGCGGTCTTGAACTCGTTGTTGGCAAGTTCCCCCGGGATGGACTGGACGACCCTCAGCGGCTTGTATGGCGACTTGGACGCTTACACGCAGCAATTGCGGGCATTGGAAGATTTCGTCGGCATGCATCCGGAAGACGCGGCGCCCCAGTTCGTTTTGGCTTACCACTACCTGGTGGCCGGCCATCGCGACGAGGCGGTGCAGATGCTGGAAAGCGTCGTCAGATTGCAGCCTCAGGACGTCACGGCTGCTCAGATGCTAGCGGCGTTGGGAGGTGGCGAGGCGGCGGCGGTCGCGGCGACTCCGCCGGTACCGGCAGGCGACGTGGCAACCGTGGCCAAAACGCCGACGGACGGCGATGAAGACGAGCAGCCGCAAACGGATCTGGTCGGCAAATGGAAGGCGACCGGGCCGGAGGTGACGATCGAATTGGTCGTTACCGAGGAGTTCGGGTTTACATGGAAAGCGAAGCCGGAAGGTCAGGACGCCGTCGAGTTGACGGGTGAGCTGTTCACGGACGAGGGGCTGCTGGTGCTTGAAACCGAGGATCAGGGGGCGATGGTCGGCAAGGTGACCTCTGAGGGCCCCGACCGTTTTCGGTTTGCCCCGCCGGGACCCGGTACGGCGGAGCAGGCGCTGACGTTCGAACGTCAGCCGTGACCCGCAGGTAAACGTCGTGAGTCTGTTCGATTTTGCGACCCGTTGGCATCCGATTCGGACCGCCAACGGGTCGTTTTTTTTGATGCGGGACACGTTCGCTGCGGAACGAGTCGGGGTGCTTTGGGGAGCCTCCATCCGCTCGCACCTGTCGCTTGCGGCGTGATCGCAAGTCGCATCGATAGGCTCAACTGACCGAGTCGGCCTGGCCCGCCAACGGGTGGGTCAGGCGGTCGGCCACGTGATTGTGGCGACGCGGTTGCCAAGGCGGCTCGGTTTGGCCGCCGGTCGGATTAGCCAAGCGGTCGAGGTTCAGGAGTTCGAGCTCGCCGCTGTCGTATTCGATCAGGGCGGTCGCGTTCTCGACCCAGTCGCCCAGATTGACATAAAGGATGTCACCGAACTGACGGACTCGCGGGACGTGAATGTGGCCACAGACGATCCCGTCGCATCCGTGAGCTCGGGCGTGGTTGACGACGCGGGCTTCGAAACCGCTGGCCCATTGCACCCATTTCTTCGCGGTTTGCTTGGCGAAACGGCTGATCCGCAGCGGCCTGAGACTGACGTACTTCCAGCCGCGGTTGACCGTGCGGTCGACCGTGATCAGCAGGTCGTATCCGACCGATCCGACCCGTGACAACCATTGAGCTTTCTCTTCGACGTCATCGAATTGGTCGCCATGCGTGATCAGCAACCGGCGACCATCGGCGCAGTGGTGAACGAATTGGTCCTGGACCTGCAGGGGAGGATCGGAAGTCAGGTGGTTTCGCAAATAGGCATCATGATTGCCCGGCGTGTAGAACAGTTCCGTCCCGGTCTCCGACATGTGGGCCAACTGATCCAGCACCTGGGCGCACGCCGCGGGCCAGTGCCAACGACGCTGCAAGGATCGGCCATCGATGATGTCGCCGACCAAATAGAGCTGAGTCGGCTGGAACTCCTTCAGCAACCTCAGCACCACTTCGGGTCGCGCGTGGCGGGCCCCCAAATGCAGGTCGCTGATGAACATCGACCGGATCGCCACCACCGGTCGCTCGTGCGGTCGTAGGTCGGTTGGTGTGCGGGCGGGCATCATCCGCGGTTGCATCGATCCTGACATCGGTTAACCGAACGAGTCACAAAATCGGGCCGTGCCGTTCGCGCCGAAGCCGGCAGCCAACCGCGCCAGCCGCCGCCACCGGAAACGCGCGGTCAAAAAGTCCCGTAAGTCACGGGAGCAGTATAGGCGGGTCGCCCCTCGCCTGGCAAATCGACCGACGCCGAGATCACGCGGTGACGCCGGTGAAGCGGAAGGTGAC
>RECD01000034.1 GCA_007694185.1 Planctomycetaceae bacterium | reverse complement strand
CTGCTCGACGACCTCGCAGAGTTGGCGTTGAAAATGGGTGGCGAGGTGATGGTCATTCCCGCGGAGCACATGCCGTCGACGAGTGGTGCGGCTGCGACTTACAGATACTGAGACTGAATCGCCATGCCGGATGGAGACACCCACCGTGAGAAGCCAGACGGCAGGCACCACCGGCACCTGCAACAAGTTGGACGTAAATCCTTACCCAGCCGGTTCACCTCAACTCAATAAGGGCGAGAAACCGGCCGTGACGAGCCGCTTTGGTTCACTGCGGGAATAGCGACGATTCTGAGACATTTAATCAAGCGTTGCCGCCGGCCTATTTTTTGCCATTGCCCCGGCCGTTCCCGCGCCCCGGCGGTGGATTCTCGGGTTCCGGCTCCGGGTCTACCGGACCGTCGTCTCCCGGCGGCGGATCTTCCGGTTCCGGATCGGTTGGCTCATCAGCCCCGGGGGGCGGATCAGCGACATCGCTGACGAGGGCGACGGCGTCAAAGGCTTGCACCAGCCCAGCGCCGAAGCGGTTGGTCGAACCGAGCGGCTTCGCCGTCGCACCGATGACGAATCGGATCGCGTCCGGATCGACGACCCCCTCGGCAACCAGTAACGCCGCCACACCGGCCACGTGCGGAGACGCCATCGATGTGCCCGACATCTGGACCCACAAACCATCGATGTAGGTCGAGAAAATACTGACACCCGGCGCGGAAACTTCGACCGCCGGCCCGGAACTCGAAAAGGATGCTCGCGAGTCGTTTTGGTTGGTCGCCGCTACTGCCACGACCGATGCGTATCGCGCCGGCCATTGAACGGTATCGTTGTTGCCGCCTGCGTTACCAGCATTCCCAGCCGCCGCGACATGCACGATGCCAAAATCGTGATACGCGGCATCAAACGCCTGTTGCATCAGCGATCCCGGATTCGACCCAGAGCTGTAGCTGTGGTTGGTGACGTCAATCCCATTCAATACGCACCACTCCAACGCCGAAATCATGAAGCTGAATTGCCCTGATCCGTTGTCACGGAGCACCTTCAAGCCATACAGCTCGACCGCCGGAGCGACGCCGACGACACCAAAACCGTTCCGAAACGCCGCGATCGTTCCGGCGACATGCGTCCCGTGGCCGTGCCGATCGAGGTAGTCGTGGGCCGGCCCCACATCCGTAAAGTTGCCTCCGCCGGCGATCCCCAGCTCAACGTGCGACTTGATGCCGGTATCGAGGACCGCAACCCGGACTGATGCTCCCAGCTTCCCCATCGCGTGCAACGGGCCGGCTCCGATGTGGCCAACTCCCCAGCCGTAGGACAACTCGGCGGCGATCTGCTGCTCGGTCAACGGTGGCGGTGACTGTTGGTCATCGACCGCGTGGAACTCCCCGTCCGGCTCGACCACCGTCACCCCACGCGCGTTAGCGAGCGCCTGAACCGCCGTTTCTGGGATTCGGGCGGCGACGGCGGGGACCAGCCAAAAGCTGCGACGGATCTCTCCTCCCCGGCCGCGGACCAAGTCTCGCTGCGCCGCCCCCGGGGGCTGATCAAAGCCGATCAGCACGTCAACCATCCGTGGCGCGGCCCCCTGCCCCGGTGGCCCCGCTTGCCCAGGTGGGTTCTGTGCCCACACACCCTGCGGCTGTGCGGAGCCGCCCCCCCACGCCGCACAAGCAGCGAACAGAACGGTCAACGACCGCACCATTTGGGAACGCAAGCTCAACATCTCCAGACCCTCCGAGGTAATCGCGATAGACGCCCGCCAGTGGAATAGGGGCGGCAACTCGCCAACACCGCCCCTGTCAGTTTGATTAGATCGCCACAACGTACACCGCCAGTTGCCAGGCTGTCAAATTTTCAGCTTCACCGAACGGGCCAATTCTAGCGAGTGTCAAGCCAGCCCCACGTAACCAGACGCCGGGACGAAAGATGCGGCCCACGATTTGTCGCCCGTACTACGCGAGCCAATCACATTCCTGGGCACACAACGCGATCAGTATGAACAGTTTTGGAACGCGGCAGGGACTGATGCAACGCTTTGAGGCACGTCACCCGCTTGGCAACTGCTGAGCGGATGGGCGAGTCGAGAAGTGCCAACAATCGTTGAATGTTGGCTGCAAGCCCAGACGAATCCCGGTAAAATCGTTTGGGGCGAGGTTTTGAAGTCCCACTTCAAGCCGACGAGGCTACCGCCGGGCGTTTGCGCCGGCAGGGCAAACCGGCACCGTGGCGTGATCGCTCGCAACTGCGTTTGAACGACCAACGCGACCGATCAGGCTTGACGAGAAAAAGGGGGGCTCTGGAGCGCGTTGCGTACCGCACTTTCGGAATCGCACGTCCGCCAACCAATAGCAAGCTTTTTTCAGGAAACGGTCGCTTCCATGTCCATTGACCGAAGTGAAATCAAAAAGCGCTCACCTATCCCGCGGTCGGCAGTTGCGAATCCGGAAAACCAGCGGACATTTCCATAAAGGGCTTGCTCACGGGGAGGCGATCGGCCGCCAGCCAATTTCCTCTTCCCGCTGAATCGAAACCTGTCGCCACCGACCAAATTACCGAAAGATCAGGAAACGAATATGGCCAAGACACCAAACACCCTCGTTGCTGTCGCCTGCGGAATCGCATTCGGCGTCTTTTTCTTATGGTTCGGGCAATTCGCTTTGCAACGAGTGCGGGAACACGATGCCAATCCTCGGAGAGCGGGCGTAAAAAACCAACTGATGCGACGCAAGGCGACGGCGATGGACGACGTGTTGCATGCCATCATCCGTGGGAATCTGGCCCAAGTGAATGCCGCTACGGTCAGGATGAAACAGTCGGCGAGTAAAATCGACGGATTTTTATCGACTGACGTTTACACTCAGCATGGGGAGGACTTTTACAGGGCGATTGAGGATCTGCTCGTTGCCTCTGGGGCCAATGATCGGGACGGCTCCAAAGAGGCGATCTTGCGGCTCGAGAAATCGTGCATCGAATGTCATTTCTTGCTCAATCAGCCAAAGTAGGCATTGATCGCGGGATCCAAAAATGTCGCCACACCAAAATACTTGCCATCTGATTCCGCTCGCGACCAGCGGCTTGCTTGACATGGCCAACTCAGACGAGCGGCAGTGCAGAACGTTCACAAATGCTCTTTGAGGAAATGCGAAACCGTTGCCAACTGCGGATCGTGAAATCCGGGGCCGAGAAAACGGTGGAGGACTTGGGTCTTGGACGACGTTCCGGATTCGCTGATTATCCGAGCAGCCAAGCGTCTATTAGGAAGTGACCGACGGTCCTGCATGGCCGAAGTCATGCTCAAAATCTGCCAAGGAAGTCCTCGGGTCGCAGAAAGAAGACTTGGCTGGGGCCGGCAAGCTGCCCAAAAGGGCGTCACGTGTCAGTTATCGCCCAAACAGTACCACGGCGCCAACCGGGCCCGGCGATGGACAGCCTGACGCCGACCGTCGCCGACCCGACGGAGCGGCAGACAGATCGACCCTACGCTCATCGCTACGCTTTCCGGGTTTCCCGCAAACCTGCAGGGCTCAGCGGGCCAGGGTCCTCGGCAAGGGATGATTCGGTAAGTCCTCGACAGGCGGTGGGCAATCGGCAAAAATAAGGCCAGCCCCACGCCCCCCGCTCGGGAGGGTGGATTTGCCCTGCATCAACCGAACAAGGAGTCTGACCGATGGCAACCTTTCTCACCACCATCAAATTCAGCCAGCAGGGCATCAAGGACATCGACCACACGACCAAGCGAGCGTCAATCTTCAAAGCCGAGGCGAAGAAGCTGGGCGCAAAGGTTAAAGAGATCTACTGGACCTTGGGCGACCACGACGGCCTTCTGATCTTGGAAGCAGCGGATGACGAGACGGCTGCCGCCGCCATTCTGCATCTGAGGGCGATGGGCAACGTCCACACAACGACCTGCCGGGCCTTCACCGCCGCAGAGATGGAAAAGATCGTTGGTAAGGTGCATGGAGATGGAAAATAATCGTCCGCCTTCGCTGACTTGGTGAACCCAAATGCTACTACCTCCACCCGAATGCGAACTGTTTTTTAAGCTGCACCGAACGTTGATGTTCTTCGTGAACCGGCGTCTCCAGGTGATTTCGAGCCAACTTTCCACACCGGAAGCGTTCGCCGACCTGCCGTCGGAAGCAAGAGTCGAGATCCGAGATGCCTTGAACGCGAACCTGGAATTGATCGAGGAGTTCGTCGCTGAAAATCCGGCCCACTTGTCGGACGACGAACTCGACATCGTCCGCTCTTGGCGGCACCTGGTGGCGGGTCAGTTCTACGTCTTGCGTGAACTCAAAAAGCACACCGTTTTTCTCACCGCGAACTCCGAGGCTGTCGCCTACGGCGTCCTGGCATTGTCCCAACCGTTCGAGGAATTGATCGGCCCGAACTTGCCGACCCTGACGCAGACGGTTCTGCTGCCGTTCAAAGGGGTGATCGTCTACGACGGCCTGTTGGTAGGCTACAACATTTCGTTCGGACCAGGCATCCGGCGAAGGCTGAACTCGGAGTACAAGGAGGCCAAGGCGAGTCACGGGATCGTCACGTCGCTGCCGATGTCGAATGTGCCGTTACCGCCGAAAGCGACGAAGCCCAAGCCGATTCCGAAACCGCCGACGAAGGAGGACAAGGACGAGTCGCTGCGCGTCGTCATCGGATTGATCGACCAGTTTTGCGAGCGGCACCTGAACGAAGAATACGCCGTCCTGTGCCGCAAGCTTGCCGAGAAACTGAGCCGCAAACGGCCGTCGCCTCTGCTTCAGGGCAGTCCCAACGCCTGGGCCAGCGGCATCGTTCGGGCGATCGGCGGCGTCAACTTCCTGCACGACAAAAGCCAAACGCCCTACATGCGGTCCACCGACATCGACCACTATCTCGGAACCAGCCCCAGCAGCGGGGCGGCGAAGTTGTCGGCGATCCGCAAGATGTTCAAACTTTATCCGTTCGACCCGAACTGGACCTTGCCGAGCCAACTGGATGACAGCCCGACGGCGTGGTTGGTTCAGATCAACGGGTTCGTGCAGGACATTCGCCAGGCGCCCAGGGAGGTGCAGGAGATCGCCTTCAAAAAGGGGCTGATCCCGTACATCCCCGCGGATCGGCAGTAAGCGGGTCGACATGAGTCTTTGCTGATATCACTATCAGCCGGCACGCGC
>RECD01000133.1 GCA_007694185.1 Planctomycetaceae bacterium | reverse complement strand
CACCACCGGCCGCCGATCGCGTAAAGCGCTCACACCGGACGGCTCGCGCCGTGCCGCTTCGACATGAGACAGATCGCTCCGATTCCAAATCATTCGCTCGAATTCATTCGGGGGCCAGGAACCGGAACGGCTCGGCGGGCTGAAAGTTGCCCGTCTGGTCACCCCCGATGGGGCCCTGTCCGTGTAGCGTCAGCTTGCGGACGCCGGCTTCCGGCGCAAAGTCGAGTTTCCGCAGGTCGACCCACAGCAGACTTGGGCTGGCGGTGTCCTCGAAGAAGTAGACCCGATTCTTCTGGTCCGCGACCGTCCGCCAGAGCGTCGATGCGATGTTCGGCTGCGCCGGGGTGCTGATGCCCCGCGGGACGCTCGCGTTTCGCATCACGCTCATGACCGCCGCGACGGCAGCCCGCGGATCGGCCGATTGCTCGGCGGCGTTGATGTAAAAGCTGGCTCGGGCGAACCGATCGGCCGCCCGGTTGGTGCCGGGCAACATCACCGTGCCACCGATCTGCTTCCAGTACTCGTTGAGCGCCAATTGTCGGTCGAACGTCGGCGAGTTCGTCATCACCTGGTACTGCTTGCCGTGATGGATCACGAGCTTCCCGTCGATGTATTCGAAGATCGCCGAGTCGCCGGTCGGGTCGGAAAGGGAGAAGTGGACTCTCCCCTCGGCGCCGTTGGGGGCGATGACCGGGACGACACGAAAGGCGTCCTTGCCGATTTCCGCAACGGCTTCCTCCACGGTGGCGAAGTTGTCCAGCGCGTACTGGGCCCAAGCGGTGATCACGACCGCCGGCCGTCCGTCGTTGCCTTGCGGGTACTCGGACTCGGCCAGGTAGAGCAGGTTGGCGACCAACCCCCGCTCGTTCATCCCGTCAGCGGTGCCGCCCTCGTATACGGACGCGACGACGCTGCCGTAGCGACTGGTCCACCGCAGCGACGCGTCTCCTAGCCCACCGTCACGCATCATCCCGCGCGGAAAGACCCACAAGTTCGTTTGCATGTCTTCCGACCAATCCATCGTGCGGCCGGTGACGGTTTGGCCGGCCTTGCCAAAATAGACTGCCCGGGTGCAGGCCGATGCGACCGGTACCGCGGCGGCTGTCGCGATAGCGGAGAGGAAAATGCCGGCGAGGATGTGGCGAATGCGAGCCCGTTTCATGAATCCGATCCTGAGCGATGGTGGTTTGGCCGGCTGACGCGACACCCGAGGTCGCATCCGGCGTGAGCGAAGCGAACCTGAGCCGGGGAAAAAAGGTTTCTGGACCCCGCATCTTATCGCTGTTTCCAAGCGGCCAGTAACCCCGTGACCGAAGTTTGTCTCTGGCAGCGGTTTTCCGTTAGACTTGGGGAGCGGCAGACGACTCGAAAAAAGTTCTGCCAACTTTTCTGACTTTTTTAGACAAATCGCGAAGCGGGACGCATCCGCTTATTGTGATGGACGATTCACTCGACTTTTCTCAACGTGTCCGCGGCTGCGCCCAGCGGATCTCCGAAAGTGGCCCGGCGGCGCTGGGGGGTTTGTACGACCTGACCGCGGTGCGGTTGGTCCGCTATTCGGTGACGATCACGAGAAACCAGCACGACGCGGAGGACGCGGTGCAAGCGACCCTGGTACGGGTTGCCGACTCGCCCCGAACGCTCGATCGTGCCGAACAGCCGTGGGCATATCTGCTGCGGATGGTCCGCAACGAGTCGCTGGTGATCTTGCGTCGCAAACGGCGTTGGACGTCATTGCTCAGTTTGAGCGACCTGTTGACCCGCCGTGGGGTCGATGAAGTGGAGCACGAGGAGACCTACCGTGAGATCTGGACGGCGCTGCGGACCCTGCCGACCGAACAGAGCGAAGTGGTGGTGTTGAAAATTTGGGAAGCGATGACCTTCGCCCAGATCGCGGATGTGCTCGACGTGGCCCCTGCGACCGCCGCCAGCCGATACCGTTACGCCTTAGACAAACTCGCTCGCAAGCTCGGCCCGCTGCCGGAGGTTGCCCAGCAGCGATCGGAGGTCGGTCATGGCGATTGACATCGAACCCGACAGCTCGGGCCAAGCGGAATTGGAAGCCTTGATCGGGATGGCGGGCCGATACGTCGTGCCGACGGACGACCTGCGCCCACGGGTGCTGGAGGCGGCTCATGAACGCTACTTGCAACGCAAGACGGTCGGGAAGTTGGCGTGCGCGATGATCGCCGCGACGCTCTGCGTCATGACTGGGGTATCGCTTTCCAGCCGCTTGCAGACGTACGCCGATTCTACATCGATGCCGCGAGGCGAACGGCTGGAACGGATGGTCATCGAAAGGGGCACGGAATCGCGGCAGGGGCCCCATTGGGCATTGGCCGAGATCATCACGGACTGGAAAGGCGAATTGGCAACCCGATTGCCTGGCGCGGATTCCGACGACCGAACCGCCCTCACCGCTCGCGCCGCCGACGCGTCCCGCTCCGTCGGCAAGATTCTCAAAAAAGATTGAACAAATCGGTTTCGCCTGCGCATCGTCCGGTTGAATGCCCGATGACGGGCAGCGGAAACTTCTTTTCACTGGCGAGCCGACGCCGATGCCAACCGACGACTTGGAGCCGCTCGACCGATTCCACCGCGAGCTGAAATCGGTTTCCGCCAGCGGGACCGTGGTCGATATCGGCCTCGGTCCACGGCAGGCGGGTCTGACAGAAGAACTCGATCGCATCCGCGCGATGCTTGTCATCCGTGTCGGGCTGGGGCAGTCGCTGGACGCGGCTGTTCGAGAGGAAGCGAGTTTACCCCCGCGGTATCGAGCGGCCGCGCTCGCATGGCTCCGGTTCGACAGCCCCGCCGAAGTGCTCGACGCCTTGGTCGTCGATTCGGCCCGGCACGACGGGGTGCTTCGCGGCCTACGGATTTCGCTGCTCCAGTCCGGTGTGCTGCTGGCGATCGTCTGCGTCTGCCTAGCGGTTTCGGCCATATGGCTCTCCCCGCGGATCGACGCGATCTACGAGGACCTGCAAATGAAGCCGACCGAAAGTGCGATCTGGTTGTCGGCAGCCCGTGCGTGGTTGCCGGTCTGGACGACCGCGGCGAGCGTGGCCTTTCTGGCCATCCTATGGCTGGCGCTTTACTCCCACCGTACACAGCTCGGACGGCTTAGCGAATGGTTGCCGATGGTCCGTCGACGCCAACGGCTGATCGGTCAAGCACGGTTCGCTCAGTACCTGTCGAGTTGGTTGCGGCAAGACTTGCCCGCCGACGAAGGGACAGCGTTGGCGGCTTCGTTCAGCGGGCTCGACCTAGCGCCAGATCGACCGGCCGTATCGCCTGAGGAAGTCCCCCGGCCGGATTTGCCGCCGCTGGTGAACTGGGCGCTGACCGGCGACCTGGCGGGCGAATCACGATCATCGACTTTGCAAACCGTCGCCGAGGTTTACCGACGGTTAGCCGACCGTCAAATCGCTTGGTGGGCCCGCACGATCCCGGTCGACTTCGCCACGGTCATCGGTGGCATCGCGGTGTTGTTGTATGGCTTGAGCGTCTTGTTGCCGATCCTCGGGTTGCTGCAAGACGTCGCCTCGTTTGGGAGGGAATGACAAATGACAAGTCAGGCAGCGGAAAGACCGCGACACGGATACTTGCTGGGCGCGGACCAGCAAATCTGGTTGGCAGACAACCGGGGCGCAGCCGGGGCGGCGCTAAATGCGCTGGTGCAGGAACCGGTATCGCGATCGCAAGCGAGGCAGTTGCGGCGGTTGATCGACAGCCTCGAGGTTGACGACGCGGCGGATGCTGCTGAGTTGCCAGGCGGAGAGTTAAACGAACCCGCCATGACGGAGGGAGATCAGTCAGCCGATTCCGCCTTCGGCCGGTTGTTGATGACGGTTTCGCAACCGAACCAAGAGCGGCCGTTTCTGCGGTTCATTGCCGGCCTCGTCTACCCGTTGGCGGTACTCGGTTTCGCGGCGGTGGTGCTGATCGCGACCTCGCTGTTTTTGGTGCCGACGTTCGAGCAGATGTTCGACGACTTCGGGTTGATGCTACCCGCCCCCACGCTGCTGTTGATCGGCATCTCGCGGATCGTCCGCTTCAGCCTCTGGTTTTGGGGCCCGGCCCTGATCCTCGCGATCGTGGCGTCATACTTCGCCAGCCGGTTCATCGGCAGATTGCTCGATCAAGTCGGGCTGAGCCGTCGAGGGAGCATCCGCAAACTGATCGGGATGTCCCGCCTCTGTCGGGGGCTCATCGTCAGTCTGGAAACGGGGCTGTCGACGCCTGAGGCGTTGCGAATGGCGAAGCTCGATACCGGCGACGCCTTTTTGGAAGCGGCGGCGGACGACCTGGCTGACGCGCTCGAGCAACATCGGAATTACATCGAACAACGGCTGCCCGCGGAGAGCAGTTCCCCGTTCGACGCGCCGGAGACCGCCTCGTTCGATGCGACTTTGGCGGAGGCGTGGACCCCTTTTCCGGCCAACCTGATGATCGCGTTGGTGGGCGAGCACGGCGGGTCGACGCGGCCGAACGTCCCGATGTTGCAGACGTTGGCGGATATGTACGACGAGCGGGCGGTCGGACGAACCGAAATCGGCTCGACCTTTTTCGCGATGTTGACCGTCCTGATCATCGGGCTCTTCGTCCTGTTCGCGATGTTGGCGTTGTTCCTGCCACTCCTCGAACTCATTACCGGATTGGCATGATGTTCGATGCACTGAGCCCCAATTGGTCGGGCCGGACCTGGCGGATCACGATGCTGTGGCCCCGCGACCCGCAAGAGTTGATGCGTCGATCGCTCCTCCGCGTCCTGGCGGTCGCACATCGAGAACGTTTCGACCCGGCCACGTTGGTCGCGAACCTCGCGGAGGAGCATCGCGGTCGTAACCGGCGCCGGTTGAGACGATTAGCAAATCGGCTACGGGGCGGGATGCCGGTGGTCACGGCGCTCGAGCAGACGCCTGAGGTACTGAGCGACGCACAGGTGCTGGCGATTCGGTTCGGCAGCCAAACGGGGACGCTGACAGCGACCTACGACGACCTGATTTCGAAGATCCAGCAACCCCCGTCGACGGCATCGCGCGACCTGCGTCAAACAGCGATTTATCTCGGCTTCATGTCGCTGTTCGTGATCTGGATCCTCAGTTTCCTGTTCACCTTCATCTACCCAACCTTCGGGAAAATTGATGACTATTTCGAAATCAGCGATCCGCCTTATGCGGTTGACTTGATGTACCGGCTCAGCAACCAAATGGGGGCCGGGACCGCGATTTTGGCGATCCTCGCGATCCTCGCACTTCCCTTTCTGTGGTCCAGCCCGATCGGGCGCTGGGTGCGGCGAACGCTTGCCACCAGCCGACTCCGTTGGGTTTGGCAACTGCGGATCGCCGAGTTGCTGGAATGGCTGGCTCAATCGATCGAAGCCGGTCGGCCGCTGTCCGGCGTCTCGTCCGTCCTCGCCCGTTACCACTTTGACAAGCCGGTGCGTCAGCGGTTGCTGTTCGCCCGCAACGAAATGGAACAGGGGGCATCGGCTTGGGAAAGCCTGCGATCAGCCGGCTTGCTGACGGCTCAGGAATACCGATCCCTGTCCGATTCGACGTCGCCGCAGACGCAGGTTTGGCTGTTGCGGAATCTGGCAAATCAGAAACGTGAACGGTCGACATCGGCTGGCGAAGCGGCGGCGCGAGGGTTGCAGACGCTCGCAACGCTCGCCGTCGCCGTGGTCGTATTGGTGGTCAGTCTCGCCGGCTATCAAGCTCTGATCCATATCGTTGAAAAGCAGTTGTAAGCGATGAGCGAAACTCGGATGAATCGAAACACGAAACGTCGCCGCGGCTTCACGCTGATCGAATTGCTGGTCACCGGGACGCTGATCGCCAGCGGCCTGGCGGTGGTCGGGAAGCTGAGCGTCCTGCACGGCCGGATGTGGCAACAGACCCGCCATGAACGGGTCGCGATCGAGGAACTTTCCAATCATCTCGAACGATTGACCGCCCTATCGCCCGCCGAGCGGACCGCCGCGATCGAAAGGTTGGAACCTTCGCCGCTCGCGGCCGCGACGTTGGCCGAAGTCAGCCTGGTGGTCGACACGATCGACGACAGCGCCGGCAATCGGTTGGTGATGCGGATCGATTGGAACCGGGGCCATCCCGCCGAACCGTTGACCCTGGTCGCTTGGGTCGAACCCGTCCAACCCGACGAGGTGCCGTGATGAGAAATCGACGAGGCTTCACGCTGACCGAGTTGCTGATCACGCTGGGGGCCGGCACGACACTGATGATGCTGTCCGTCGGGTTGATCCACCGATCGATGCGGTGGACTTCCGCGGCACGCGTTCAAGCGACCGATCATCGGACGCTCGGGCAACTGTCCAGTCAATTCCGTGCCGACGTCCATCGTGCCGAATCGGCGGTCGTCGAAGCACCCGATCGCCTGCGGATTTTGATCCGTGGTGAGGGCGAAATCCGCTACATCGCGTCGGCCGAAGGCTGCCAACGGCTCGTCCTGCGGGAAGCCGACGATGCCGGTGAACCGGACGCTGAACCGGACGGCGCCGACGTGGTGAACGTGCCAGAAACAACCGATGAAGCCGACGGACCTACCGCCACCGACGATCTGGACGGGGTGAAGTGGTCCAAACGGGATGATTATCGACTGGGACCGACCGGGTCGATCCGGTTCACAACGCTCGACGCGCCGAATCGGGTCGTGTTGGAAGGGTATCGCGGCGAACCGTTCGCCAGGCACCCGGCAGCTCCCCAAGCGATGCCGGATCCCATTGAAAACTCTGAATGGGATGTCGATCGTCCTTGGCCGGCAGTTCGCTTGCCGACCTTGCGGCTCGAAGCCGTGGTGGGGCGATTGATCGAAGAGCCGAATGCCCAACCTGAGGAGGACGCGTCATGATTCGCCACCGTCGCCGAGGTTTTTTCTTGATCGTGACGATCGCCTGCTTGGCGGTCACGTCCGTCCTGATGCTGACGATGACAAAGGAATCGCTCGCAGCCCGCCGGCAAGGCCGCGTCGAACGGCAATTGCGTCAGACCGAATTCCTGCTCGAAGCGGGAGTTCGCCGAGCCACCCGCGCCTTGCTAGCCGACCCTGCCTACGCGGGGGAGACCTGGCAGCCGTCGGACGCCTTACCCGCGTGGGACAACGTGCAAGTCGAAATCGGCTTGACGCCTTCCGACCCGCCCGAATCCGCCCCCGTGGTGACCGTCATCGCAACGCTCGGCCGCGGCGATTCGGATGCTTCCCGAACCCAACGTTCCTTCCGCTTTCCCGTCCCGCAACCGCTCACAAGCCCAGCTTCCGAATCCCAATCGGTCGAGCCACCGGCCGAACCGACCGCATCCCCCGACCAGGAGTAATCTGTCATGAAATCGCTCGCCCATTCGCTCCACCCGTCGTCCGCGACGGTTCGCGGTCGGTCTCGAACCACCCGCGCATTCACCCTCGTCGAACTGTTGGTCGTGATCGCGATCATCGGCGTGATGGTTGGCCTGCTGTTACCGGCCGTGCAAGCGGCCCGCGAAGCGGCTCGGCGGATGTCCTGTTCCAACAACCTGGTACAGCTCAACCTTGCCACTCATAACTTCGAATTCAGTTTCGAGCGGCTCCCATCCGGCGTGCTCAACCCGGACGGGCCGATCCGCTACGAGGAAGTGGGGCAGCACATCAGTTGGCTCGTGCAGATCCTCCCGTACACGGAACAACAAGCGTTGTACTCTGCCATCGACATCGAGGCGGGTGCCTATGCGGAAGTCAACGTCGATTATCGGCAGACTCAGGTTTACCCCTTCATCTGCCCGTCGTCATTTATCTGGCCCCGAGACGGTGAATTCGGTCAAAGCAGCTACGCCGGTTGTCACCATGATTCGGAAGCCCCGATCGACGCGGACAATTCAGGCTTGCTGTTTTTGAACAGCCGCGTGCGGTTCAGCGAAATCTATGACGGTAGCTCGAACACGATTCTGATCGGTGAATTGCGCGCCCGATCGATCGACTTGGGTTGGATGTCAGGCACACGGGCAACGCTTCGCAACGCCAGCAGCATCAACCGTGAACTGGACGGTAGCCAGCCCAACATGCGCCGAGGCCAGCACCCTCCGGAATTGGAACCTGGCAGTCTGCAAGTGGGCGGTTTCGGCAGCGAGCATCCCGGCGGCGCGAATTTTGGCCTGGGGGATGGATCGGTGCGTTTTCTGTCCGAGAGCATTGATCCCGACCTACTGCGACAGCTCGGTGATCGCGCCGACGGCGAGGTGATGCGCGGCTTGCACTGACATGGCGAGCCGGCGATTGAAGCGGAGAGGGCGAGTATCGCTTGCCGGCGTGCCGACAAGCCTCTTGCCGTTTCAAACCTCAGGTGATGCCGTCACCTCGACAAGGTCGGTTCGATCCAGACGCCCCAATCGCCGCCGTTGCCATCGCCTCCGTCGTTGACTTGCAAGGTCAGCGTTTTCACGTTTGACACGTCGACATCGAAACGGTCTCCGACCCCAGCCGAAATGCGACGCGATTTCCACAGCGACTTGCCGTCACCGAGGATTTCGAATTGCACCGTCCCGTCATTCCCTGCTTGGATCCCACACCGCCCCGTCAACCGCCGCCAACCGCCGCCGATCGGGTATTCATGCGTCGCCGGCGCGTGGGCATAAATGCCTCGCGCGAAGTAGTCGCCTTCGATCGACAGCAACCTGTCATCGGCCGGGACCGCATCGTACGTCGGGCGGCGCCAACCGACCTTGGCCGAAGTGGGCCGCAAACTTGACAAATCGAACGTCCGCACCGCGGGCGAGATCATTGCCGGATCGACCGTAGCCGGTTCGCTGTTCTCGGCGAATCGATCCAATACCCGGCGTCCGATGTCCGTCAATTCTTGATCCCCTGACGCGAGCTTGTCGAGCGATTGCCGGGCCGCTGACACGTCGCCCGCTCGGAGCGCGTCGAGCATCGGGGCCAGTTCCAAATCCAACCGAATGGCGGTCAGATCGGGTCGCCCCGACTCGTCGACACGAAAGGCGAATTTGCGCGTCGTCGTCGCGCCATTGACGTGACAAGTCACCAACCGCATTTCGGCAGAAACGCCGGCTTTCAACGGCTCTCCACGCAATGCGAACCGACCCATGTCGTCCGGCACCGCCGTCGCCGTCATCGCGTCATAATCGCTGCCGCCCGCCGGGTCAAAATAGGCGACAACCCCGTGGATCGGTATGTCGCTCGTCAACTCACCCCGCACCCGCACCGCATTCGGCTCGGTCACATCGATCACCAAATTTGACCAATCGGCCTGGGGTTTGTCGTACAGCGAGTCGGTCACCCGCCCGTTGAACGCCGGGTGGGCGGCCAACCGCAACGCGTGAGCTTGTGTCAGGAACGAACCGAGCCCTTCGTTTCGCAATTGTTGGCCATAAGTTTGATTCCCCGAACCCATCAACGCCGTCCCGCGGACCGCCTCGTCCGGTCGTTCGCGGCAATGCGGCAACGACAGCGCGTGCCCCAATTCGTGGATCACGCCGCCGAGGAAGATCGAATTGTGACGGCCAATGGTGATCCGTCCGTACTGGCCGTCACGCAGCGGCGTCAGATCGGTCAGTCGCAGCGGATCGAGGATTTCGGAATCGCATTGCCAAGCGGTGCCCGACAGATGCGTGCCACCGCCGTAGTAGGGGCTGTGATGCGAGATCGTGCTGGCGACGGGATCGTAATCCATCAGATTGCAAAACAACAGGATCACGGAAGCTTCGGGATCGATCCCTTTGGCCCTCAAGACCGGCACGACCTCGCGCCGGATCTTTTGGCCGTCCGGCTTGTCGTAATCCTTGTCGGCGTCCTTCCCCACTACGTCGATCACCGCGACTAGGCCCGCTTCATCGCGATGCACGTTCAGACGACGACCGGGGAATCCATGGCGTTCCAATTCCTGGGTGTAAAACTGATCCGTCGCGTCGACGATGCGCCGCATCCGCTCGACATGATTCGCCGCCGGTTCGCGATCTCGCGGCGTAAAGTAAACCACCACGACCTCGCCAGGCGAATCGATCCCGGCGGACTGCACGGCCGTTTCGATCCGCCGGTTCGCGATCGCGATTTCGCCAGCGTCGGCTTGCATGGGAGTCGGCGGAGCCGGATTGTCGGCGATCGCGACAGTGACGATCGCGACGGTGGCGAACAAGCAGGTCGACGCGGCGGTGAGCACGCGGTTCATAGGTCATCCTGATCGGTGAGCGGTTTTAAAACATAAAACGTTTCGTCGCAACGGATTGTATTCGACGGCGAAGTTGCGACACCCGAAAGGGGCATTTGTCCGGCGGACGCTCTGTGGCAGCGACTTGGCGACACGAGTGGGTGAACACAAACCGGCGACCGAAAATTAGCCTCCCAAAGATTCAATAGAAAAATCGGCGGCGTGAACCACCAACGGCATTCGGCGACCCATTAGACTGATTCTCGGCTGTGATCGGCTTTCCGGCTGCGACCGGCAACCGATTTCCCGTGGCCACTTATCGAGGCCTTTGTGCGGTGCGTTTCGTTTCCTCTTTTTCCAAGGTGTTCACCCATGCGATTTTCTCTTTCGACCCGTTGTTCGGTTTTCGGTTGCCTCGCCCTCGGATGTTTGCTGAGTGCCCTCGTCGGTACGAGCCAAACGTCCGTTGCCCAAGAGCCGGATGCGGCGAAGCCCACGATCAAGGATGTCATGAAGTCGGGGCACAAGGATGGCCTGCTGAAGAAGATCCTCGACGGCGACGCGACTCAGCAGGAGAAGCAAGAGTTGTTGGACCTGTACATCACGATGTTCGAATTGAAGCCGGAAAAGGGTGACATCGAGTCGTGGCAAAGGCTGGCCGGCGGCGCGGCGCTGGCGGCTGCCAAGGTCGTTGTCGGACGCCCCGACGGACTCGAAACGCTGAAGGTCGCGACCAACTGCAAGGCTTGCCACGATCCTCATAAGTGATCCGGTAACCCGTCGATCCGGTAACTCTCTTCGCTCGGGGGATCACCCCGAGCATTCCGGCGGCGTAGCGAAGCGGAACGGCGCAAGCCATCCGGCGATGATCAAGGTAGCGGCACGGCGCGAGCCGTCCGGTACGTCGGCAATGGCAGTACCGGGCGGCTTGCGCCCTTCCGCTAAGGATCGTGCGGTAAAAAGTGTCCGGAACCTTTTGCGAGGAACTCGCCCTTCGGGTGCTTTGCACGAAAGGTTCCGGACATTTTTTTACCACTCATTGCTAACCTGGCGATGAACTCGGCCAGACGCTGGTCTTTGTTTTGCCAAAGGACACCTGCCGGGATGCTTAACGCCCCGCGGCCGCGTCACAGCAAGTGCTGCGCCTTGATCTTCAGGTATTCGTTGACCAGCGGCGCGGTCAAGTCTTCGGGGAACGCGTCGACCACCAACACGCCGCGGTGCTGCAAGTCGACGATCCGCTCCTGGCGCCAAACCAAAATGTCCGCGGCAGCGGCGGCGGTATAAAGTCCTAGCGGCCCCGCGTCAGGCGCGTCGGCGGCGTCGAACATCTGGCGGTCTCGCAGCAATACCCCCAGCGGAAGGTGACGCCCCGCCAAATGAGTCAGGTGATCGACGACGCGACCGGCGTTGACTTCATCGATCAGGTTCGTCGCCAACACGACCAGCGCCCGCCGCTTGCAATGGTTGGACAAATACAAAAAAGCTTCGTCGTAACGCGATTCGACCATTTTCGGGAATTGGTCAAAACTCGCTTGCAACAACCGATTCATTTGGCTGCTGCCGCCCTGAGGTGGCAGGTACGCGTGGATCGAATCGCTGAAGCAGAGCAAACCGACTTCGTCCCCTTGCGCCAAGGCGACGTAGGACATCATCAGGCAAGCGTTCAGGGCGTGATCGAGCAGCGTGTAGCCGTCGCGGTGGTTGGTCATCATCCGACCGCAATCGAGCATGAACACGATCCGTTGACTCTGGTCCGACTGGAATTCACGGACCGTCAACTTGGCACGCCGGGCGGTACTCCGCCAATCGATGTGACGGTAATTGTCGTCGCGGGTGTAATCGCGAAGCCGCTCGAAATCGCTGTCCTGCCCGATCCGCCGAGTCCGCCTCACCCCGATCAGACTCAGCCGATTGGTGCGGGCTAACAGCGCATAATCGGCCAACTGCTTCATGTCGGGATAGACGTTCATCCGGCCGGGCAAATCCAACTTCACCTGCCGAATCCACAACCGCAACGGACTGAGCAACCGCAGGTACACGTGCTCCAACAAAAACGCACCCCGCCGCCCAGGCAGCAACTGACGCCGCATCGTCACGAACCCGCGGGGCGGCAGGTCGAGCCGATGTTGCGACGGACGACATGTGAAATCCTGCGGCAGGTCGTCGCGTACCGCACCGCGAAGTCGGACCGCCGTCCCGTTGCGAACGGTCAACGACGAAGGCAACTCCACGCCCAACGAGACCGTTCGCGCGACCGACCGTTCGACCGAGATCCCTCGACTTGTGGTCACCACAAGGACCAACCCGTCGATCACCACCAACACCACCAACATCGCGTCGACGGCGAGCAACAGCGGCACCCAAGCCGGCGAAAAGACCGCTAAAAGACTGAGTACGAACGCCAAGCCGAGCGGCACAAACCACCACCGCGTCGGGTAAAGGTGCCACCGCCAGGCGACGTACAGCATCGGCAAACCGACAGCCAACAGCAGCAACCAAGGCCACTGAGACACGTATCGAAAGGCTTCAGCCTGCGTGTTCAAACACCCATCCCGTTTGCATCCGACTGGGAGCCGTAGATTTTATCTCTCACGCGGCGCGACGACTTCACGATGAAAGGCATTGTGCAGGCAAAAAACAGACAGATGATCGCCATCACGACGTGTGTGCCTGATAGCAGATAGGCCATCAAGACAAAAAATGAAACTCCCGCGATCGCATCAAATCGATCGGATGCTCGATCGGTGAATATCCGGGAGAAAATGTTCATCAATGGGAAGTCCGAATGTCAAGGTTTATCAGTGTTGCTAAGTTGATGTGTCGCCCTCCGGGCTTTGCGAATTTATTTTTCAAGGTTCCGGCGGCTTACGCCACCGGCAAGTATGTGTCGCCCTCTGGGCTAGGAAGGTAAGCTGCCATACTCAGGGCTAGGAAGGTGGTTGGTCATGCTCGGCTCCGGGCTTTGCCGTGAACGGTAAAAAAATGTCCGGAACCTTTTGCGAGGAACTCGCCCTTCGGGTGCTTTGCACAAAAGCTTCCGGACACTTTTTTTCCTCACGATCCTTACCTTGCCGGCATGCAAGCACCCTACCGAATGTTTCGTTAAAGTCTTAATGAATGACCAACGGTGATGTCCAGTGACGCGATCACGTCACGCGGGAGGACGCCGTTTGAAATGTTTTGTCACCTGCCGGCGTCGGTCCCGCTTGCTTCCGCAGCCAGCTTCCAAAGTTGCGGTTCCAACTCGTCGATCAGGGCATCAAATTGCGGCAGGTCGACCATGTTGTTCCCCTGCTCGTGCTTACGGAACAACATCAAGTAAGTTTCATTTTGGGGGCGATGCCGGTGGAAAAACCATTCGTCCTTGCGGAGGATCGATTCGGTCAACCGTGAGTACGCTTCGGCGTTGGCGATCTCCGGCGAGTCCTCGTCACCCAGCAGTAGTCCCGCCAATCCATCCGCCACCATCCGATAACCGGCTTCATCCGGCAACAAACCGTCCGCCTGAAATCGGTCGCAGGTGACCCCGAGTGCCGGGATGCCGAACTGTACGGCGACCCGCTCGACCACCGCGCCTGCGTCCTGCACATGTCGCGCGTAGTCCGGCGTGCGAACCCCCGGCATCGCGAACGGCCGCAGCAGGATCACACGCCGCTGACGCTCGATCATCGCTTCGACCAACCGCGTGAGCGCCGGTTCGAATCGCTCGACCGCCTCCGCACCGTTGCTCGCTTCGGCAAACCCGTAGGCGATCAACACCACCGACGGCTTGGCCAGATCGAGATCGTGCAGCAACCTTTGGTAGCCCTTCTCGGGGTTCGGATCGAATACCTTGCGAGCAAACCCGTGCGCGTCGTCGCCGGACCAACCGAGGTTGCGAAGCCTCAGCTTCCAGTCCGGTCGCCGCACTTGCAGTTTCGCTTCCAACCAAGGGTAAGCCTGCATCCGCTCGATCAACGTCCCGCCGACCAACGCCAACGTGTCCCCGGGGCGCAGCAACGCTTCCCTTGCTCCCAAATCCACCTTGCCGACCGCCACCTCGCCGACAGCCTCACCGCTCGCTGGGCCAGCCGGGACTTGCGGAGATTTTCGCGCCGATTTCGGCTCGTCCGCCAGAGCGACGATCGATGCAGCTGCCAGGACGACCCAGCTACCGAAACAGACCGTGATCCGCGTTAGATGGAGTGCCGATCGTCGAGACATGGAGGGCGTCCTGAGAGCAGAGGGAACAAGGCCGGAAGAGGGTCCACAAACCGCAACCCGTAGGATACACGAAGCGGCCCCAAAAATCATTCGCTGAGCTTCTCCCGAAGCAGCCTCAGGGCCAAGCTGTATTCGTCAACTTCGGGCGCCAGTTCAACGGCCCGCTCGAGCTGTTGAAGCGCCCCATCGAGCTGACCCGCCAGGTACAACGCCAACCCGTAGCGGTATTGCACGACGGCGTTGTCAGCGGCCAATCCTGCATCGCGGGCCAACAGCGGCAATTCCTCCGCTCGCAATCGCTTCGCCCGCTCCGCAGTTTGCGGGTCGCCCCGTTCGGCCAACCGATCGAGCAGTGCGGCGAGGTTGGTTCGTGGGCCGGCCAGGTTCGGTTCCACCCGAATCGCCGTCTCGTAGGCCGCGATCGCCTCGGGGATCATCCCCCGCTGTTCACAAAGTCCCGCCCAAGAGAGATGCGCGCCGCCACGATCGGCGACCTTCCCAAGTGCCGCTTCGACTTCGCGCAGCGCCAGATCGACCTGAGTTCGCTCGTTGGAGCTCAGCGAACGATAGACGTCGACGTCGGCGAGCAATTGAGATGCCTCGTGCCGTACCAAACGCCGCTCGTCGGTCAGCAGCGGTACCAAAACCCGCCGCCGCGTCGCGACCGGTGCGGCCCGCATCGCCCGCACCGCGGCCGCCCGTTGCATCGGATGAACGGTCGGATCGGCTGCCAACCTCGCACCCAATTCCGCCGCCTCCGGACTACCCATCCGAGCCAACTCGTCGAGCGCCGTCGCCCGCGCGATCGGCGGCACAAGCTCATCCGGTTGAGTCGCCAGCGCGAGCGCCTCCTTCGGCCCATCCGGATCGCCCCGACGCAATTTCGCGAAGACCTCCGCAAAATGGGAGTCCTGCCGACGTTCCTCGCCATACCACCGGTCGCAAGCCTCATCACACCATTTGTCGGTCGCGGCGATCACTTCCGCGATCCGCTCGTCACCCGACTCGGCCGCTCGCAACCAATCTGCATACTCCTTCAATTCATCCCGCTGCGACTCGGGAAGCTGCTCCAGCGAATCGTTGACGTGACAGGACGAACAGGCGTTGGGCGTCCCCCAGCGAACCGAAAGGTCGGGACGCGGCACTCGGAAACTGTGGTCTCGTCGGAAGTCGACGTCCATGTAGGTCCGTCCCGGCATGTGGCAATTGACACATTTCGCACCCTCGCTGCCGACCGCGTGATGATGGTGGCTCGGCACGTCGTACTTGCCCGCCGGGTGCTGATGACACGACGTGCAAGTCTCGTTGCCGGGATGTTTCAGTTGCAACGAATGGGGGTCATGACAATCGGTGCAACGAATCCCCTTGTGATGCATCTTGCTCTGCAAGAACGATCCGAAGACGTAAACCTCATCTTTGATCTGGCCATCGTCATAATAGGTTTCGGCATACAGCGGCTCCAGTTGATAGAAGTCGTGATACTTATCACCTGGCCGAAAGCCGTCGTCGAGCAAACCGCGGCGACTGTGACACGGCGCGCAGGTTTGAATTTGCGGTTGCGCGTCGTCACCTTTTAACATCGCCAACCCGTAACCGTGATGGCGGTCCCAAAACAGCCCTTTGCGATTCGCCAATTCGACATGCAGGCTGCCCGGACCGTGGCAGGCTTCGCAGCTGACGTCGATCTCCGAAAACGTCGTGTGGTAGGTCACCGTTTGCGGGTCAAAGTTCGTCTTCAGGTTGGTCGAGTGGCAATCGGCACACATCGTTTGCCAACGCTGAGCGATGCCGGTCCAGTGCAACGGGTCATCCGGTGCCAGCTTGTCCTGAACGTCGGGAGGTCGCAAATAGAACCAACGCCGCCTCGCCGTGTCCCAACTGATCCGCAACACCTGGACCCGCGGGATCTCACCCGGCGCAAGCGTCTGGTCGCCGGGAAACTCGACCATGTAGTTCTGCAACGGGTCGACCCCGAAAACGTATTTGATTTCGAAATCTTCCAGCTCGCCGGTTTCGCCCTCGGTATGGATCATGAACCGGTCGCCGTCCCGATACATCCGGCTGACCATGCCGTCATGCTCGATCCGCGCGTCGTCGAAATCTCCCAAGACCGTCTCGTCGGTCGCCAGCGCCATCGCGCGATGGTGGTGCGAACCGGTGAAAGCTTCCGCCTGTTCCCGGTGGCAATCGATGCAGGCCGATCGCCCGACATAAGTAGCGACCGCATCAGGCGGCAAGGCTTGACCGAAGTACGACCCCGTGGCCCCGATGAAAATCAGCCCGGTCACGAACAAGCCGGCCCGCACCAAGGGGTGTCGTATCAAAGAATACGGGTAACCACGCGGCGAACCCGAGACCGAGTTATTCAAAATCGTCGACTTCCGGAGCGAACTGGTCGAGCATTAACATCGCGGCGCGTTCCCGCATCGCGGCGATCAGCCGCGCGGTGCTGGCATCTCCCCCGGGAACCGTGGACAACTTCCGTGCCGCGCGGAGCAACGCTTCCGCCGCGTCGTAGCGGGCATCGGGGCTCACCACGCCGAACGAACCGGGCTCCGATTCACCGAGCGAATCGCGGAACGGCAACGACCGCCGATCCGACCAACTTTCCGTCCCTTGAGACGGGACACGCTCCGTGTCCGAATACCGCCGGTCCGCGTCCAAGGGGGCGAGCTCGTTGCGGAGGTCCAACGACGATCCGTCCGTCACGCTGCCACGCCGCCGGATCACGTCCAACACGTCGTCCAGGATCGGGTCACCGGTCGATGCCCGCGGCAAGACTCGGCCTTGGCCGTCCGTCGTCGGCTGGTTGAGCGCGTCTTCGATCCGCCGCCGGACCGCATCCGACAACGGGATGACGACTTGCTGCTGGCTGCCGGCTTCGATCTCGTCGAGAGCTTCATCCACCGAAAGCGACGGCAATTCCGCTGTCGGGGCGGGAGCGGCCGGTGGTGGCGAAGCGTCCGCAGGCGTTGGCGCCGGGGGCTGGGCCATGGCCATTTCGAACAAGACCCCTTGGCCGAGGACACAGCTGATCACCAAACATCCGGCCGCGGCGAAAATCAGTTCGCGCGGCGTCAGCCTCATGCGACTCCATCGGCCGAGCCGACTTCCATCCGCAGGGCCTGATTCCAAGGCGGGAGACATGCGAACAACCTCTTGAAACGGATGGGGTCAAGCCGGCTCAACTCCGGCGATGCGTCGTGCTCCATCATACCTGGCAGCGACGCGACCTGCGAACCCGTCCGAACCGATCACGCCGAACCGCAGCAGGAATCTGTGGACGGGAAAAACGCTTCGCCAAGAAATCGGCAGAAAAGTCAGCTCGCTGCCGAGCCAAACGAGTGCGGATGAGAGGATTTGAACCTCCACGCCCTTATCGGGCACTAGATCCTGAGTCTAGCGCGTCTGCCAATTCCGCCACATCCGCATGTGATCCGAGCCTTCTCGACCGCAAGCGGCCTCGTCCCGGTTGGCAAGTTGAAAAAGTTATCGTCGGAGGTCGACGAGTGCAAGGCCGCAACGCAGGCCAGACGGGAAAGATTCCGAGTGCCGCGACTCGGCCAACCGCTAGCGAACCAGCAGCAGCAGTTGCGATTCGAATTGCTGCGGCACATCGGGATTCGCGAGCATCCTCAGCGACTGCCGAGCCTCCTCGCCCCGTTGCAACATCACGACCTGATCGCCCCGCGACAACTTCCACTGCTCGTTGTCGCCGAATACCAAGTCGTGTGCGTAAGACGCCGATGCGGCAATCCCATCCGCAGGTTGCTCCACCCGCTCCAATTTCTGCAGCCGTGACAATACCGCCGGATCCTGCAGGATGCTCAAACCGAACGCCTCAACCGAGTCGCTGTCGTCCATCACGTCGATCAAAAATCGATCCAATTGCCGAGCTGGGGCCTGGACGTAATACAACGCCCCTGAAGCCTGCGACTCGTCCGGCCGGACCAATTGCAATCGCTCCAAATCCTCGATCGTCTGGTCGGCCAACAAAGCCTTCTCGCCGATCCGAATCCCCTGCTGACGAAGCTTCTCCGCGATCGCCACCGATCGCCGCCCCTCGTCGGTCAGTTCGACCGATACGAATAGCACCGCCCGCAGTCGCAACTCATCCGCCGGCAATTCCGATCCCGGCAGCCTCATCACGTCGTCGCCCGCTGCCGGTGACGTCGGTCGCCCGACCAAGTCCGAGTTCCCGTCGGACGCCGCCGGGACCCCTCGAGCGACCCGTTCGCCCAGCTCTTCCGACGATGAACCGTCGACCCCTGTCGGCAGTTTCGAACGCTCCGACCCAGCACGAGCGACCGCCTCGTCCGGTGCTTCCTTGGTCTCAGGCACCCTCGGTCGATCCAAATCGGTCGTCGGCAGGCCGTCGCCGCTCCGTTCGCCACCGCCCGCCACTTGATCGATCCCAGCTCCGGCTCCCTCACCGCCAACCTGGTCGTTCGACAACTGCCGCACCGCAACCATCAACAGCAACGATGCCGCCAGCGCCGCCGCTGTCGCCCAGAACGTACGCCGCGTTCGGCGGGTACCCGCATGGTCCGCCGCCTGTGAATCCCTTAACCGCACCAAAGGATGGTCCGCAGCCAAGCCTTCCGAACCGGCTCGCGCAATCGCCGCCTCGATCACCCGATCCGCAAAGCCGCTTCCCAATCCGCCGGCCGACGATGAACTCAGCCCCTCACGCACCCAGTCTCGCGTCGCGAGCAATTCGTCCCGACGGCGGGCCAAAGAGGGGTCTTCACGCAACCACCCATCGAGCATCACCTGCTCGTCAGGAGTCAACTCCCCGTCCAGGGAAGCGCTGAGCAACAGCTCTCGTTCGGGCTCAGGTTGTGACATGCTGGTAACGTTGATGATGAAAACAATCAACCCGTGTTCGCGGGTCATTCGTCATTAAGAGTCACGATGTACCCAGAAAGTTCCTTGATCCGGCGATAAAATACTAGCCGAATCAGGCCGACAACTCGCCCGGCCGGCTCGACACTTTCTCCTCCGACGTCTTTCCACAACGTGTCCGACCTGCGAATCACGCCCGGCGTGGCAGCCCCGGCCGCCCGCGATTGTACCTAAATCCCATCCGCACAAGGCTTTCGGTAACTCATGCCGCCTCGAGCGGGCGCAAACATCAACTGGGCGAAATGGAGCCGACTGGACGAACTGGGAATCGGGCACACGGCCGACCCCGCAGCCTCCCCGAGCGGCCAGATCGAATGCTGACGGTCGCACACGCCGCGCTTTCCCCCCCGCCGGATCGCTCCCAATGCCCACCGCTGCCAGCCTTTTGACGCCGCTGCCAAACGTTCGCCCCTCTTCCGGCCACTGCCGGCATTTCGGCAAATTCCCGATAATCGGCTGATCCCCGCCGCCCCGGCCGCCGATCTACTTTGCTACCCGGCCAGCCGGGGATAGAATGAACATGTCGGACGAAAAACCGACATCGCTTTGATCGTAATTTCGGCAGAGGGACCATATTTCGGGTTCGCCGAGTTCACCAAAAGGCTTGTGCAGAAGCACGCCGAGAACTCCGCGTTTCTCCCAGCGGCTCCGTTTTGCCGCCGCACGGTCAAAGCAACCCAAAAGGCCGGTTCGAAGGAGCAATCCTTCGATCCGGTTTTTTTTCGCGCTTATCCAGCCATTTCCAGCGCTTCTGACCTGGCTTCCCACGTTTCGACCCAGCTTCCTGCGTTTCGACCAACTGCCGGCGGCGGGCGTCAAGGTTTTTTCCACCGTCGCCCTTTTCCCAATCGGTTCATCCGGAACCGGTTTTTCGTTGCCCGACCCCAGCGAGGCGGCCAACCTCTTTTGCAACCTGCCCTCCCCGGGGTAGCGTGATCAGACGTCGAGAGGACGTTTTCCCAGATCCGCTTTCGAAGGATGAAGCATGGTTCAGCCGCACCCGACCGAGTCGTCTTTCCCAGTCCCCGCCGATTCACTCGCCGACGAAACGACGCCCCCCAGCGGTGCCCAGCTTCCCGATGATCCGGTTCCCGCTGAGCCCGCGACCGAAGCCGACGCAGAATGGCAGGACGCACGCGCCGCCTGGGAAGCGTCCGCTTGGGAATCCGAAGTTCCCGCGACCCAGCAACCGGCCGCGATCGGCGACCCGTCCGATTCGGCCGACGCGCCCGGCGTCGACGAAAAAGCCGGCTCGAACGAAGAAGCCGCCGACCCCGTTTCCGCCCCGTTCGTCGGACGTTGGAACCAATTGGTCAGCTTCACGAATTGGGAAAAGGGAAAGATCATCAGCCAATGGCGCGAAGCGATGATCGAGTCGGGTGCGGACGTTTCCGACTACTCGGACGAACTTTGGGCTAGCCGCGTCGGTGGCGTGACCGCTTCTCACGTCGGCCGGTTGCGCCGCGTCCACAACGCTTTCGCCGAATCCCACACGACCTACCCCGGCCTCTCGTGGACACACTTCCTGGCCGCCCTCGATTGGGACGATGCCCCGATGTGGTTAGAAGGAGCCGTGCAGAGCGGCTGGAGTGTCGCGGCGATGCGACGCCAACGTTGGCAGGTGCTCGACGGCGATCTGGCGAACCAACCCGACTCCGGCGATTCGCTCGCCCCGCCCTGGGACGAAGATTTCGACCCGCGGGCCGTTGCGTCCGAATCGGCCGGCACCGATGCCGCCGCGAACTTCACCCAGCCCGGCCAAGGGGGCGGGTCGACGAAAGAGTACGGCGATGACCCCGACGCCATCCGCACCGGACCGGTCGGCGAAGGCCCCGACTTCGGCGACGAGGATTCGCTGAACCGCAGCGGCTCGGAATTCTCCGCCGATTCGATGCCGATCCCCGCAAACGCCGATCCGGCTCAGCCCGCCGTCTCGCTGGTTCAACCCTTCGCGGGCCTGCCGGCATTACCAAACGACCTGGCCGACGCAGTCGAACTGCTGAAGTTGGCGCTGCTGCGTCACAAGTCCGCCGGCTGGAAAGAAGTCTCGCCGGACGTCATCCGGCAATACCTGGGGGCCTTCAACCTGCTGATCGAAGCCCCCAACGGCTGACCCGAGACGCGTCAGCTAAACACCGACCGAAGGGCGCGTCGACCGACGCGCCCTTCGCAACGGCCACGTCAAATCATTCGGTGACTTCGACGATCAAGAACGAAGTCCCATCGCCGGTCGTTCTGCCGACCAGTTTCGGCACACCGGGTTCGAGCAGCAGCGTCGACGACAATTGGATCGAGTGGGTGTCCGGCGGTGCATCGTCCGCCCCTTCACCAACCATTCGCGAAGCCTCGTACGCCAACCGCACCGCCACCTGCTCGCCGCGAGACTCCGCGACCAGCCGGACGAGCGTCCCGACTTCTCGATCCTGAACGTTGCGGATCCGCCCAGCCGCCGGAGACATCATGGCGCCAACCGTGACCGCGATTCTCTTGCTGAACCGCACCGAAGTCTCCAGCGACTCGATCGTCGACAAGCCCACCGATTCGATCAGCTCCGCCTTACCCTCGCTCTTCGCACTGTCGAAAAGCGCCACGATCTCGTCGGGACTCAGCCTGCTATCGATCGCCTCGGACAAGCGGAACTCCGTGATCGTGACAAAGAAAGTCTGGCCGATCTCCGCCGGCAATAGCCCCAAATCTTGCTGCGGACGCGTCCCGATTTGTCCACGTTGCCCACGTGCAACCTCCGGTTGCCCACGCGAAGCCTCCGTTTGCCTACGTGTTGCCTCTGCCTGCGCACGCCAAGCCTCCGTCCGCTCACGCGCTTCTTGGAACCCCTCGAGGATGGCGTCCCTTGACCGGGTGCCATCAGCGGGCACCGGCCTGCGAACCGGAGGCTCCGGCCGATCGCCCTCCGGCGGTTGCGCGATCCCAACCGAAGCCAACTGCACCACCAACACAAATGCTAGCCCAACAGTCCATCGGTTCGTCATCACAGACCTCAGAGGAATGAGCAACACGAAAAGCGGCAGAATTGCCAACCCACATCCTAGCTCATAGCCGCCCGCAACTGTCAAACATCCCCCGAACGCAACCAAGCCTCCCACCCAAATCACAGCCAGCCCAGCCCACAAACAGCCCAAATCACAATCAGCCCGGAGGGGCGGACCCTCAAGAGAAAATCAAAACGCCCGGAGGGCGACGCAAATCTGCTTTTGATGTCAGCCACCAAAACAAAACAGGA